>JAIRLG010000037.1 GCA_031259625.1 Puniceicoccales bacterium | reverse complement strand
TCGAGGAATATCCAGACCCAGCCGAGCTTCAGGCGCCCGAATCGGGTCTTCACCTCCCGCAGGAGGAGCAGGTAGTAGACCTGCTTCAGCTCCTTCCAGATGGAGGGATAGCACTGGGGTCGAACGGGAACGAAGCCGGGCATGGCTCTCAGTGAGGGAACTTCTCCTCCCTTCTCAAGCGAAAAAGCGGAAGGTATGAATGAACGGTGAAGGAAATGGAATACCAGAATAAACGGTGGGGGCTGGCTTTCGATTCCTCCGGAATCGTGCCCGCTACGCGGGCTGCCTGGAGGAAAAGGACGAAGTCCTTTTCCTTCAGGCAAAGCCAGCCCTCAACTGGGGCTGTCTTTGGAGCCCTTCGGGCTCGCCCGCGGAGCGGGCCTCCGCGAGGGGCATGAAAACTCCCTTTTCATGCCCCCCGCGGCAAAGCCAGCTCCAAAAACACAGCCCCAAATCCGTTATGAGCCGAAAGTGGTAGGCGGGTCACGCGCATCCCCCTGAGCAGAAGGATGGGAGCGGGAGCTAAAATCCAGGCCTGATTTTCGACCAGGATCTTCGGGGAAGGGTCAGGGGCTCAGAGCAGGAGCCTGGAGCCCAGGGCCAGGAAGATGGAAACCCCGGCGATGTCCGTGATGGAGGTGAGGAAGATGTAGGAGCTCTGGGCGGGGTCGAAGTGCAGGGATTGGAGGCAGAGGGGGACGAAGGCACCGGCCAGGCCGGCCAGACCCATGTTGAGGCTCATCGCCAGGAATAGCACCACGCCCACCATGGGATTGTGGGTCCAGAGACCGGCGATGAAGGAGGTCAATAGGCCCACCATCAGACCGTTGTAGAGCCCCTTGCAGAGCTCTTTTCGGCAGATTTTGCGGGCGTCCCCCGTGTGCAGATTGCCCAGGGCGAGTCCGCGAATGGCGACGGCCAGGGTCTGGGCGCCGGCGCTTCCCCCCAGGGAGGAGACGAGATTCATGAAAACGGCCAGGAGCGCGAGCTGCGTGATCTGTTCCGTGAAAAGGGAGATCACTTTGGCGGTTATGAGGGCGATGACGAGGTTGGCCATGAGCCAGGGCATGCGCTTGGTGACGCTGGAAAGGATGGGGTCGTGGATGTTTTCATCGGCGCCGGCCCCGTGGAGCTTTTGGATGTCCTCGGTCGCCTCGTCGCGCAGGATGTCGATGACATCGTCGTGCGTCACGATGCCCATCAGGCGACCCTGGGCATCCACGACGGGCAGGTTCTGGAAGTTGAGCTCCGCCATCTGCCGCGCCACCTCCTCCTTGTGCTGGTCGAAACGGCAGACCCCGCGCAGTTCCTTGTGCATGAGATGGGAGATATTCTGGCTGGGGCGGGACCAAATGAGGTCGCGGACGGAGGTTACGCCCATGAGCCGCTTGCGCTCATCGACGACGTAGAGCATGTCGCTGTTCTCGGTCTCGTGCTTCTCGCGCCGGATGTGGTGAATGGCCTCGTCGACGCTCATGTCATCCCGCAGGGTCATGACGTAGGGGGTCATGACACCGGCGGCTGTGTGGGGGTCGTAGGAGAGCAGCTTGCGTATCGTTCGGGCCATTTCCTCCGGCAGCTGGGACAGGATGCGCTCCTGTTCCTGGGGCCGGAGCTCCCGCAGGAGGCAGGCGGCATCGTCCGGTTCGAGGCCCTCGATGATCTTCTTCGCGCGGATGCTCCGCATCTCCCGCAGGATGTCGGCGGAGTCCTCCGTATCCATCTCGGCGAGGATGTCGGCGGCGTCCTCGTAGGACAGTTTCCTCAGGATGGCGTGCCGTTTTTCGGAATCGAGCCGTTCCAGGACGCTGCTGACCTCATAGGGCGAATTGTGGACGAGGCGCTGCTGCTCGATGGCCTCTTCCCAATTCTCCCCCGACGCCAGCTGCATGAGCTCGTCGAAGTCGTAGGCCTCTTTGCGAGGGTCTTTGGCCAGCGATTTCGGTGTCGACTTCAGCATGAGACTTACGGACTGCCTCCCGACCCGCTTCGGGATTCCGTGCCGTCATTGCCAATTCAAGATGGCGACGAAGGCAAGGATTTTTTTGACAGAGGCCGTGGGGAAATTTTTTTCCCAGGGGCCTGCGGGAGATCTCCTGAGAGGGCCGGGGCAGCCGTTGGATCCGTGGTTTGGGGGCGCGATGGCCCCTTGGCCGGGGCCAAGGCCGGCGCTCCCGCTCCCGCGGGAGCGGGAGCGCCGTCGTGAAGGGGAGCCGCCTCCGGCGGCTCCCCTTCACGGGCCATCGCGCCAAAATGACTCCTCCTTGACGGGCACGATTTTTTCCTTTACGCCCTTTACAATTTGCGCTCGATGTTTCCCCCATTCTAGTATCGCAATGTTGGCAGTATTTAAGAACTTGACCTGGTGCATCGCACACCTGGGGGATGAGGGGAACTGGTGGGTCGACAGCCTGAGCGACGAGACGCATTGGGACATGAACCGGCTGGGTCTGATCGACCCGCGGCAGTGGGACTACCTCCTGGAACTGCTCTCGCCTCTGCGGGATTGTGGGCTGCAGGAGGAACTTTTGGAGGCGGCCTTCTGCCCCTTGCGTATCCAGAAGGAACTGCCCCATCGGCGCGTCCAGCTGGCGGTCATCGACACCGGCCTCGCGAGTACGGATGAAAAACTGTTCCTCCTACCCTATGCGCAGTCCGATTCCGAGGAGGCCTATGCCGAATGGATCGACCATCTGCTGCGGGTCCGGGTGGAGTGGTTGAACCGAATTTTCGACTTTAGGCAGCCTCTGGTGCCCGAAGATGTGGAGATGCACGTCCTCGACCGGGAGGGCCAAAAGGCGCCGGAAGGCCGAGTCCACGCGTTTGAGGAGATCGCCTCGATTTTGGAATACGTGCCGGAGGAGGTGGAGGAGGAGAAGGAGGAGGGCGATCTGGAGGAGGATTCGGACGAGGGGATGGGCCTGGGGGAAGAGGCTTGGGAAAAAGAGCTGCAGGAGGACATCGGTCGTCTGGAGCTGGCCGAGTAGGGAGTATGAACCTCCATCCCCAGGACTGGATTCCGCACCGCCCTCCCTTCCTCTTCGTCGACGAAGTCCTTTCCCTAGAAGAACGGAGCCTGGTCGCGCGCAAGACCTTCGAGGCGACCCTGGAGATCTACCGCGGCCATTACCCGGAGCATCCCGTGACCCCCGGGGCGATCCTCTGCGAGGCGATGTTTCAGGCGGCGGGTATTCTGGTCTCCTATAACCACCATAGGAGGAATCCATCCTCCGAAAGGAATCCGTCCTCCGGCCCATCGCCGGATAGGCCCGTTTTCTCCCGCACGGACGTGCCCGTTCTCTCCCGCATCGAGGAGGCGAGGTTCCACAGGCCGGTTTTTCCGAACGAGACGGTGGAGATGCGCCTCACGTGGGAGGAGACCATGGGGCGTTTCTTCTGTTTCAGGGGCCTGATGAGCTGCCGGGGCAAGCGGGTGCTGAGCCTCCGTTTCATCCTGGCCCATATCTCTCTGGGAGAGGAGGCTGCTGGCTGGCTTTCGATGCCTCCGGCATCGGGCCCGCTCCGCGGGCCGCAGGGGACCAATGGCTCTCGCCATTGGTCCCCTGCAAAGCCAGCCAGCTCGTCGCCCGCCCACCACTGACCAATCCGTCGCCCGCCCGGCACCAACCGTCCCATCGCCAACTGACCCATCATTGACCAGCCCATCACCGTTTGCTTCAGCTGGGGAAGGGGGCCGCTCGGTTATGTGAAGATCGATCGCGAGGTCGACGAGGCCGCGGAGGCGGAGGCTTTTTTACGGGGGATCGTTCTTCCCGAGGCCCAGTTTCTGGCTCAAAATGGCCGTGGCTTTCGTGGTGTCGGAGGCGTGGACGAAGAGCGCCAGATGGATGTCGTTGGCCGTGATTTTGACGATGGAGATCTGCGATGCGTTCAGCTCCCGCGACCATTCCGTGAGCAGGAGGGCGCGGTTTTCCTTGACCGGGGCCCCGATGAGCGAGATCCGGCTCAGGTAGCCCTCCCTACAGAGCTCCCCGCCGCTTCGCCGGATAAGCTCCTTCAGCCGGAGCAGGTGCTCCTCCCGGCCCGTCTCAAAGGTGACGCAGATCTCCTCGTGCCCATTGGCCAGGCCGCGTTCCGAGAACCAGTCGACGCCGGTGCCGCAGGCATGGAGCCGGTGGATCTCTCCGTAGACCTCCGGCAGCGAGGTCGGGGCGAGGCTGAAGCGCAGGTGGCGCAGGTTGGATTTGACGGAGAGGTGGATCGTCTCCCAGTCCGAGCCGGAGGGTGAGGAGATGAGGGTTCCCCCATCATCCGCGGTGGCGAAGCTGGAACGGACGTGGAAGGGGACGTTTTTCTCCTTGGCGAGGGCCACCGAGCGCGAATGCATGACCTTGCCGCCGTTCTGGGATACGGCCAGCAGGGTGTCGAAGGATATTTGCCGCAGGCATTCCCTCAGGGGGATGCGGCGCGGATCGGCGGCGTAGACCCCGTCGACATCGGTGAAAATTTCGCATCGGTCGGCGCGGAAGCAGGCCGCCAGAGCGATGGCCGTCAGGTCAGAGCCCCCGCGGCCGAAGGTGGTGAGGTCGCCCTCCGGAGAAATTCCCTGGCAACCGGCGACCAGGACCACTTTCCCCTCCTTCAGGTGCCGACGGATGCGCTCCGGCCGGATGTCCTGAATCGTCGCATGGCGATGGAGTCCATCCGTCCAGATACCGGCCTGTTGGCCGCTCAGGGATAGGGATGCCACGCCCAGTGCCTGGAGGGCCAATGCCACGAGGCAGCAGCAGGCCTGTTCACCGGTGGCCAGGAGGGCATCGACTTCCCGGGCATTGGGCGAAGCGCCGTAGGTCTCCGCCTCCCGGAGCAGCTGGTCGGTGACGCCGCCCCGGGCCGAGATGACGACGATGAGGGGGTGCCCCCGCTGCTGCGTATCGCGGATGCGTTCGGCTACCCGGCGGATCCGGTCGAAGTCCTGCAACGAAGTGCCGCCGTATTTCTGGACGATGAGGGCCATGGACGAAATCGGTCCCTACGTGGGGTGCCATCTAAACTCCCGTGAAGCGCGCTTCGGTGCCCTGGATCAGCCGTCGAATATTGGCCCGGTGCCGGAGGAAGAGGAAGGCCAGAAGGGTCCAGGAGACGAGGAGCGTTTCCCGGGGATAGGAGAAGAGATGGGCGCTGAGCGGCAGGCTCAGGGCGAAGCAGAGGGAGGCGAGGGAGACGAAACGCGAGGCCCGAAAGACGACGGCCCAGATCGATCCCCCGACGAACAGCGCGCCCGGCATGAGGGCGGCCAGTCCCCCCATCGTCGTGGCGATTCCCTTGCCCCCGCGGAATTTGAGGAAAATGGAGCAACAGTGGCCGAGAAGGCTCCCGATGAAGGCCGTGTAGGCCAGGCGCAGGCTCATGATGTGCAGGGGATTGAGGCAGATGGGGAGATAGCTCAGGGTGAAGCCCTTGGAAAAATCCAGCAGAAAGACCAGATTCCCCGCCGTTTTCCCGACGCAGCGTCTGACGTTGGTGGCCCCGGGGTTGCCGCTGCCCGCGTGCAGAATGTCGATGCCGTAGAGCCTGGAGATCAGGACGGCAAAAGGGATGGAGCCCACCAGATAGGCCAGGGCGAAGACGAGGCAATATGGGACGAGCATAGCGTTTCTGGACCGGGATAGTAATGACTCCAGTTCTTCCCTGAAGTCAAATGTGATCTTTGCAGTGAAAATGTGGATCTTGCCTCCAAGCCTCTTTTTCTGTCCCCTTACGGGGGTTCCCGAGAGTCGGAACGGAGGCTTTCGGAAGCCGAATAGGGACAGACTACGCCGTCTGACCGTTTATGGGGTGGGTGGGTGGGGGCTGGGGCTGGCTTTCGATTCCTCCGGAATCGGGCCCGCTGCGCGGGCCGCCTGTGGGAAAAGGACTTCGTCCTTTTCCCACAGGCAAAGCCAGCCCCAAAAGCCAGCCCCTATCCTTAAAACTTGCCTCGGAGGCGGAGGGACTTTTATTCCTCTGACCTAGATATCTCCAAAGATGGAGAATTGGAATTTTTTATGAGACAGGGCGAAGGGTTGGCCGATGCGGGCCGCATTTACCTGCTGCCGAGCTTCTTCACGGCGGCGAACCTGTTTTTCGGCTTTCTGGCGATGATCCGCTGCATCCAGGCCAAGTACGTCGCGGTCTCCTCTTCGGCCCTGTCCCATGACTACTACATCCAGGCGGTTTGGTGTGTGCTGCTGGCCGCCTTCTGCGACGCGCTGGATGGCCGCCTCGCGCGGCTCGGGAAGAAGGAATCCCTCTTCGGCCGGGAGTTCGATTCCATCGCCGACATGGTCTCCTTCGGCGTGGCCCCGTCGCTCATGGTCTTCTTTCTCGTGCTGTCCCCGACGGAGGGCTATCCCTTTTTTCGGGAAGTCGGCTGGCTGATCGGCTTCATCTATCTCCTCTGCGGCGGCGTGCGCCTGGCCCGGTTCAACGCCATCACCCATCCTGCCCTGCTGCAGGAGGAGAGGGGCCATGGCTCGGATTTCCTGGGCCTGCCGATTACCGTCGCCGCCGGAGTGATCGTATCCCTGGTGCTGGTGCTGAACAGCTATGACCTCAACCACTGGTCGCTCCTGCTCCCTCCCCTGATGCTGGGCATCGCCTACCTGATGGTGAGCAATGTGCCCTTTCCCTCCTTTAAGAAAATCGACTGGAATACGCGCACCCGGCTGCAGACCTTCGTCGTTCTCTTCTCCGTGTTCCTCACGATTTTTCTGTGCCGAGAGTTCAGTCTGGCCTTTATTTTTTTTACCTATGTCGGTTTCGGCACGCTGCGCCACCTCCGGCGCCTCCGACGACGGAGAAGGCGGTAATTTATGAGAAGTAAATCGGCCAACTCCTTGCTCGATTTGGTCTGGAACATCTTTCTTCCGGCCATTCTGATGACCTGGCTGGATGACTGGACCGGCTGCAGTCCCGTCTGGGCCCTGGGCATTGCCCTGATGTTGCCGCTGGGCTTCGGGCTGAAGGATTTTTTTGAAAAAGGGCGCTGCAATATCTTCTCGGCCATCGGCCTGCTGGATGTGCTCCTGACGGGGGGCATCGGGCTTCTGCAATTGCCCAAGGACTGGATCGCCGTCAAGGAGTCCTTCGTGCCCTCCGTTTTGGGCCTGATCGTCCTGGGGACGCTCCGGACCTCTCGGCCGTTTTTTCAGATCATCCTGCAGCAGCACTTCATCTTCAACGGGAGGATCATCGAACAGGCCTCGGGCGATGAGGGCTCAAGGCCCTCCTGGGATCGCCTCATGCGCCAGGGGACTTGGCTGATATTTTTTCCCTTCCTGCTGAGTGCCATCCTGAACTTCATCCTGGCCCGCTATTTCATCCACAGTGAAACCGGCACGACGGCGTTCAACAAGGAGATGGGCCGACTCCTCGTCTGGGGGCATCTCTTCATCATCCTGCCCTGTTCCCTGCTGCTGCTGCTGACCTTTATCCACGTGGCCAAGGGGATCTGCCGCATCACGGGCTGCTCCCTGTCCGAGCTTTTCGACGACGATTCCTCCGGAGCACTCCCGGAGGAGGGGAAATAGGGAGAGGTTTTTGCCCAGTAGGGAGAGGTTTTGACTCTGGGGATTCTAGCTTCTGGGGTCGTTGGGTCTGCCGCCTTTGGAGCCCCGAAGGGGCTGCCTTTGGCTTCCAAAGGAAGCGGCCCGCCGAAGGCGGGCCTCCGCCGAAGCCCCCTTCGGGGGCTTTGGCGCAAAGGCAGCCCCAAACGGGCTCCGGCCCGCTGCGCGGGCTGCGCCGAGAGAAAAGGAACCCATCGTTCCCTTTCTCTCGGCCAAAGGCGGCAGAAAAGGAGGAGGGGAGGCTCGGTCGCCGCAGGAGTGGGAACTAAATCTTGGGGATTTCGACCAGGAGCTGGGATTCCAGGCCCGGGAAGCGTTCGGAAAAACTGGCATTGGGGGGAGTGTTCTGCAGCAGGTGCTTCACCATGCCCATTTTGGCATCCAGATTGTCGACGAGCGAGACGAAAACGGCCTCCGGTGTGGCCGGCCGGACCGCCGCTCCCCATTCGGGCTC
>JAIRLG010000036.1 GCA_031259625.1 Puniceicoccales bacterium | reverse complement strand
GACATCGCGCCTCAGGCTCCCGTCCACGTGCTCATCATCCCCAAGAAACCCATTCCGCGCATTTCCGAGGCCGAGGAAGCGGATGCGGCATTGCTCGGGAAGCTATTGCTCGTGGCCCGAGTTTTTGCCGAAAGGGAAGGGCTCAAGGAGGGCTACCGCCTCGTCATCAATAGCGGGCGCATGGCCGGGGAAACGGTGCCGCATTTGCACATTCACCTCCTCGCCGGTCGGCCCCTGGGTTGGCCGCCGGGCTGAGTCGGGAGTAGTCGGGCTAAACCCGGAAGCAGAATCCCCCTGCCATTGAGAGACAAAAGTTTGGTCGGAAGCAGCCAGACTAAACCCAGGAGCGGAATCTCCTCGCCGTTGGGAGAAAAAAGTTTGACAGAGAGGGACGGGGAATCTAGTTTGCGGACCAGTTGCTGAGGCTGCGATGAAGACGACGTTGGTCAAAAAGGTGGACATGAACGCGAAGCGGTGGTTTCTCGTCGATGCGGCCCAGGGGAATTTGGGGCGTCTGGCGGTCAAGGTGGCCAATATTTTGCGCGGGCGGCACAAGGTCAGCTACACGCCGCATAGGGACGAGGGCGATTTCGTCGTCGTCGTGAATGCGGACAAGGTGCGCCTGACGGGGAAGAAGGATGAGGACAAGGATTACATGTTCTACTCCATGTACCAGGGCAACGAGAGGCGTTTTTCGGCCAGGGCTATGCGGGTGCGGCGGCCCTGCTTTCTGGTCGAGCACGCGGTCAAGGGGATGTTGCCCAAGAATCGGCTCGCCAGTGCCCTGTTTAAGAAGCTCAAGGTCTACGCGGGCGCGACGCATCCCCACGAGGCCCAGAATCCCATCCCACTGGAAATTTAAATCTATGGCATCCGATGAAGGGAGCGTTCGGACGGAGGCGGCGGAGTTTCTCGGCACCGGTCGGCGCAAGGCGGCGGTGGCCCAGGTGCGGCTCCGGGCCGGCGAGGGGAAATTCCTCATCAACGGCCGGGCGTTGGAGCACTACCTCTGCCTCGAGAGTGCCCGTCGGGAGGCCCTTTCGCCGCTGCAGTGCGTGGCGTTGGCGGATAAGTTCGACGTGACGGCGACGGTGCTGGGGGGAGGCATCCATGGCCAGGCCGGCGCGCTTCGGCTGGGCATCGCCCGGGCCCTCCAGAAAATGGACACGGCCCTACGCCCTCCGCTGAAAAAGGCCGGCCATCTGACCCGGGATGGGCGGATGAAGGAGCGGAAGAAGTCCGGTCAGCCCGGCGCCCGCAAGCACTTCCAGTTCTCCAAGCGCTGAGGGATTGGCCCTATTTCGGTGGGCCCAGATGCTCTCTTTGGGGAAAGGCGATTCGCAGGAGTCAAGAGGGGGCTTCTACTTCGGGGGGCCCGAACGCGGCAGATGTTTTTTCCAGCGGCTTAGACGCTCTTTCCGGCACCTTCCGCTGCCTTTGCAGAGCAGAAGGGGAAAAACGGAGTTTCTCGATCCCCTCCATCCCCGCGGGGAGATTTTTCCTCTTCTGCTCTGGGGCCCGCTCCGCGGGCGATTCCTCCGGAATCCAAAGGCAGCGGACAGGAATACTCCCACACCCCATCGATTTTCCTCCAGAAACCCACCGGCTTTCCTCCAGAAATCCCAATCCAGGATAAAAACCCCAAAAGCGAAAGAGGATCAGGTGACCTACAGCACGCGGCCACATCTGACGACCGCTGCTTCCTTCCGGACCTGACGGAGTTAGCCGACGCGCCGCCGCATAGGGCCCGACCCCGATTTTACTGAGGAGAAGAAAGGCCCGGGAGCAAGAGAAAACCTCCGGCTTCCGCCGATGATAGACAAAGAGAGAAAGTTCTTCATGGGGCAAGGGAACTTCCCCATTCCGCCGAGGGGAAATATTCCGGAAAGCTCCAGCCTTTTTTGAAATTCCCTTCCCCTCTTTCGCCTTGAGCGGCGCTTCGGAGATGCTAGAAAAAAACCATGGGCCACGACCCTCTCAGTCCCAAAGACCTGACGCATGTGCTGAACCGCCACCGCGGGTCGCTGCAACGGCACTCGAGGATTCCCCCATCCCCGCGCCATCGGGCGGAACGGCGGGAGGGGAGCCAGAGCGGCTGTGACCGACTCGCCCTCTACCTGCTCCTGGGAACTCTGCTGTGCCAGGGACTGGCGATGCTCCTCTTCGACATCTTTTAAAAAAAATTTTCCATGGAGACCCTGCGGCGGGACGTGGTCGACAGCACCAATGACGAGGCCTTTCGCCTGAGTGCCGAAAAAGACCCGCCCTTCATCGTCGTCGCATCGCGGCAATTCGCCGGCCGGGGACAGGGCGATCGCAGCTGGTACAGCGAGGACCCGGGCAATCTCTACTGGACCATCCTCTGGCGGCCGCGGCAGATCGCGCAGGACTTTCGGAACTGCTCCACCAAAGTGGCCATTCTGCTCAGCCAGGCGCTGCGGGAGCGCTATCGGGTACCCGTGGCGCTCAAATATCCCAACGACCTGATGATCCAGGGCCGCAAGCTCGGCGGGATCCTGACGGAGACCCGGGTGGTGGCGGAAAAGCTCCAGCTGGCGGTCTGCGGGGTGGGCCTCAACGTCAACGGCGACATCGAGCGTTATCCCGAGGACATCCGTCCCCACTGCTGCCGCCTCCGCGACTGGCTGCCGGGGCCCCTCGAAGTGAGGGACCTGGAAGGTCTGTTGGAGGAAATTTTCTCCAGGCACTTTCTCTAAAGAAACATCGAAATTTTCTAAAAAACATCGAAATTTTTTTCACGCATCGATGGGGAACACAGGGGAAATTTTCAGACACAGGGGAAACTTCGGGCACAGAGATAGGGGGAAGTTTTCCGCTATTGGGGGAAATTTTCCGGTGCCGGAGGGGCCTTCCGGTACCGGGAGAAGTTTTCCGGTGGGGAGGTTTCTGTCCGCCGGGGCGCCTGTCCGCTGTCTTTGGCTCCCGAAGGGAGCGCCCGCGGAGCGGGCATCCCCATGAAAATTAAAAAAATTTTCATGGGGCAAAGACAGCGGAACCCCTCCCATTCACAGAAAAATTCAGAAACCTAGCCCATGGAAGAGCCCCTCCACGTCGCCTTCGCCTGTGACGAGGCCTATGTGCCCTTCACGGCGGTATCCCTCTGGTCACTGATGGAGCACCACCACGGCCCGGCTCCGGTGCGGGCGCATGTGCTGGACGACGCGATTTCGGAAAATTCCCGCTCCCAAATGAAGCAGCTGGAAAAGCACTTCCCCCTCCTGGAGCTCCACTTCCATCCCCTGCCAGAGGCCGTCCGCTCACTGCCCGTAACGGAAAAATACCCCAGTCCGGCGGTCTACGCCCGCGTATTCCTCCCGGAAATCCTGCCCGAGGCCCCCCGCATCCTCTACCTGGACGGCGACACGCTGGTGCTGGGCGAATGGGCATCGCTCTACCACTCCGAGCTCGGAGGTCATGCCTTCGCGGCGCGTTCGGAACGGGGCTTTGCTCCACTGCGGCAGCACAACCGCCGGCTGAAGCGGCCGAGGGATGCGGACTACTTCAACGCGGGCGTCCTGCTCATCGATTCCGCCCGATGGCGGAGCGAAGGGCTGACGGAGCGCCTGATGGCCCTCGTGCGGGCGAGGGGGCCCTTTGATTTTCCCGAACAGGACGCGCTGAATATCCTCGCGCAGGGAGAATTCTGTCCGCTCCAGCCCCGTTGGAATCGATTCGACTATCGGAACTTCCACCCGGATCGTCCGGAGGAGACGAGGATCGTCCACTTCGTCTATCAAAAGCCCTGGAAGGCCTTTTCGGAAAAACTGGAGGCGTCACTGGCCCGTACGCCGGAAAATATTTGGCCCAAGCTGCCGCGGCGATGGGGCTGCTATTACCTGACTCACCTCTTCTGGCAAACGGCCCTCCAAACACCCTTCGCGGAGGAATTTCAAGTCCTGCGAGAAGCGGCCAAGAGGGTGAGGCCGCTAAAGGGGATTTCGCCATTGCACCGCCTGTCCTGCATCGAGAGATTTTTCCGAAAAACGATTCGGGATCCCCTCAGGCAGTACCTGGGGACGAAAGGTCCATGAGCGGGTCTTCTGGAAAAAAGTCTCCGCCGGCGAAGGCTTTGGGGAAGATCTTTGGCCATCGCTTCCGGTCGGAGGAGCTCCTGCGGAAGGCCCTGACACATCCGTCGGCCTCGGCAACGGAGAACTACGAACGCCTGGAATTTCTGGGGGACGCGGTTCTGTCGGCCATTCTGGCGGAGGCGCTCTTTCAAATCTTTCCGGATAAGGCGGAGGGGGAGCTCACGGTCTACAAGAGTGCGCTGGCCAGCGGGAAATTCCTGTCGGCGTTGGCGGAGAAAATGGAATTGCGCCCCTGGGTGCACTTCGACGAAGCGGCCTCCGGTGGGCCCATGGGAGCCTCCGTCGTGGAGGACGTGCTGGAGGCCCTGGTGGGGGCCATTTTTCTCGAAGCGGGATTTGCCAGAACCCGACGGGTGGTCCTGGGCTGTCTGGGGGACATTCCGGCCCAGTTGGAATCGCTCGTACGGGACTACAATCCCAAGGGACGGATTCAGGAGTATGCCCAGAGCCGGACTCCGGCCTGGAGCATCGAGTACCGGCTGGTGAGGGAAGAGGGAGAGGGTCCGCAGAAGCTCTTCGAGATCGAGCTGTGGCTCAACGGCAAGCGCTACGGCCATTCCCGCTCGTCCTCCAAGAAGCGTGCCCAGGAGGCCGCCGCCCGGGAAGCGATGGAGCAACTGCTCCCCTAGCCCCCTGGCGAACTTCGATGCTCCGAGTTTGGCGAGGTTTGATGGCCCGAGGGTTGAGGCCGCCGCCTTTGCGGGGCAGGGCCCTGAAAGAACTTCTTTCAGGGCCCTGCCCCGGGGCCCGCCCGCGGGCGGGCGGGTGGGGTGGCGGGCCGGGCCCGAAGGGCCCCAAAGGCGGCGGCGCCGGACGAAAAAAAGCCCCTCCCCACCCCCACCACAGCCTCTGCGAAGGAGGATCGCCGATCCCAA
>JAIRLG010000056.1 GCA_031259625.1 Puniceicoccales bacterium | reverse complement strand
ACGGGAAATGGAGCACGTGGAAATATCTCAGCCGAAGAAATGGATGATTTGCCCAAAGCCTCGGTTTATCGGGCAGCGGATACACCCTGAGTTAACTTACCTTCTATCGCGGTTGAATGATCGGAGGGACAGGGAGCTGCGGCGCCGGTCGGACTTGCCGGCGAGGCGACCGGTGTGGCAGGTTTTGATGAGCTGGAAGACAGATTCGGGTGCATGAGCTCCAGGACTTCCCATTCCTCGCTGACAGTTTGGGCGATGCTGGACCAGAGCACATTGATTTTGAAGGCCTCGGACCGACGCGCTCCGCTCTTGAAGTATATGGTCGGCGCTGGAATACCGATCACTTCCAGGAATCCACCATCGTGGAGAAATTGAGGAAAGCACAGGCGCAGTACGTGTTCGAAGACCAATCGCTGATGTTGGAGCCAGGGCTGGCTGCCCACCAAGAGGATGCGCCAGGAGTTGCTGCCGGCCTGAGACTGGAGCCAGTGGATGCAGGAGTCCATGGTCTCCTTCGTGCCGACATTCTGGTCGGAATGCCCGTCTATGGTGTTGATGAACTCGCATTTGAAGGCGTAGCGGGAGGGGACAATTCCCTCCCACAGATAGCGGGCCGCGCTGGATTCCGTGGCACTGCAGCCGTGCTCCTGAATCTCCTGGGAAAATCCCTTGCCATCGTAGGACGTCAACGGCCTTTCGCTGGTCAAAAAGCATATCTTCGGCTCGCCGAGGATCTTCTGCTCGCGCAGCAGGCGGAGCACCAGGTAAATGCGGTCGCGCATGCCCGGAATCATCCCGCCCAGGATGATGATGCAGTCGAAATAGGAGGCGGCCGAGAGGGATTTTTCGTCGATCCAGCCGCATTTTTGGAGGGTGTCGTAGAGGTCTTCGGGCGGACACTTGATCCCTGGGTCCCCATTACCCTCCTGCCAGGAGGCATAGGGAGCACAGGAAGGCCGATGGTCGGCGTAGGCGACGAAATCCTGCGGCCTTATGTCCTCTTCCAACCGTAGGCTTCGGGTGATCTGTTTTCCCGTTTCCGTGAATTCGAGGATCGGAGGACCATCCGCTTTTTCCGACGGCAGCTCGACGAAGAAGGGTTGGGCGCAAACCAGAGGGGCCCATAGATGGATAAATAGCGGTATACGTAGATCCATAAACCGCTCTCGAGGAAACTCCCGAAAGGGGCCTCGTCAATCGGCAATTGCCGAAGAGGGGAAATTTTCCGCCCCCGCGTCGCCCTCTGCTGAACCGCGGTTCGGCAGGAGGACGACGAGCTCCCGCAGCGATTGAATTTCGGGGAAAAGATCGACGGGAATCCCGTGCTCCCGGCCGCGTGGGTCGGCTCTGAGCCAGCTGCTCCCGTAGTGGATGCCGTCCGGGAAAGTGCCGCTGAGGTCGGAGGAAACGATGCGGAGCGGTTGTTGGGTGGATTTTCCGTGAAAATCCAGGGGGAGTTGGGACAATTTGCCCCGGGGGACGGTGAGGGACCAGGGGGCCGAGGCCTGACCCTCGTAGAGGATGGGGCGCAGATCTCCTTCGACGTGGACGACGGAGCGGAACCTGGGACTCGTGATCAGCTCGACGAGAGCGGTGTTCCGGAAAACCTGAAGAACCTTCCCGACGACGCCGTAGGCGGATAGAACCCCGCAGCCCTCGGCGATGCCGTCATCCCGGCCCTTGTCGATCCAGACCGTATTCCACCACCACTGGACATTGCGGCGGAGAATACGGGCGTACACGTAGCGAAAGCACTCGTCGATTTCGAGGGGCAGGAGCGAGGCGAGGCGCTCCAGAACCTGCCTTTCTCCCCGCCGCTCCCGCAGGCGATGGGCGTAGTACTGGCACTGCTCCCGCAGCGCTTCATTTTCCCGAACGAGGGCCGTTTTCCCCGTCAGGGCCTGCCACAGCCGCGAGGAAAGGTGGAGGATCTGCTGGTAGGCCTGCCGCAGGCGCAAACTGCCCTCGAAGGGAATTTCTGGGCAGAGAAGAGCCCCCAGCACCAGCACCCCCAGGGCACCGGAGAGGAGGAGGGGTCGGGAACCGGGACGCAGAATCCTGGAAAGGAGTCCCCGCTTCATTCATTGAGCCACAGACCGAGGTCCTGCAGGACGGTTCCCGTCCCGTTGGCCACCGCCCGGAGCGGGTCTTCGGAGGGGATGACGGGCAGGCCCGTCGCGTCGCGCAGGAGCTGATCCAGTCGGCGGATCAGGGAGCCGCCGCCGGCGAGGACGATGCCGCGATCCACCAGGTCGGCCGAGAGCTCCGGGGGGCAGAATTCGAGGGCATTGCGGATGCTGTCGATGATCAGGGCGAGGGGGTCCTGCATGGCCTCGCGGATCTCGACGGAATGGATGGACAGGGTTTTGGGCAGACAGATGAGGCTGTCGCGGCCCTTGATCTTCATCGAGAGCTCCTCTTCCAGTGGGGCCGCCGAGCCGATGCTGATCTTGATCTCCTCGGCGGTGCGCTCGCCGATGATGAGGCCGTATTTCTTCTTGATGTAGTCGATGATGGCATTGTCCAGCTCGTCACCGCCCACCCGGATGCTCTTGGAGAAGACGACGCCATTCAGGGAAAGAATGGCCACCTCCGTGGTGCCCCCCCCGATGTCCACGATCATGTTGGCGGTGGGCTCGTCGATGGGCAGGCCCACGCCGATGGCGGCGGCCATGGGTTCCTGGAGCAGGAGCACGTCCCGCGCCCCCGCGCGGATGGCGGATTCCTTGACGGCGCGGCGCTCGACCTCCGTGATGCCGGAGGGCACGGCGATGACGACCCGCGGGGGGATGAACTGCATCACCTTCGAGGCCTTTTTGATGAAGTAGCGCAGCATGGCCTCGGTGACCTCGAAGTCGGCGATGACACCGTCCTTCATGGGGCGAAGGGCCAGGATGCTCCCGGGCGTGCGGCCCAGCATGCGCTTGGCTTCGGCCCCCACCGCCCTCACCTTGCGGGTTTGGCTGTAGATGGCGACGACGCTGGGCTCGTGCAGGACGATGCCCTTGTCCTTGACGAAGACGAGCGTGTTGGCGGTGCCGAGGTCGATGCCTATGTCGTGGGACAGGAAGCTGAAGATACGCCCCAGAAAGGTCTTGGCCTGAGAGAAAAATCGCATGACGGACCGGAGGCCGAGTGGACGGAAATCCGAAGCACGACACCCAGCTACCTCCCGCCACGGAACGGAAATTTTTCCCCATGGCAAGTGCCTTTCCTTCGCCGCCTTTGGAATCCCGCAGGGATTCCGGCCCGCTGCGCGGGCAGCGCCCCCGGGCCAGCGGGGGGCACAGCCCCCCGCTGGCCCGGGGGCGCAAAGGCGGCGAAGCGAAGGGTGGGTGGGTGGGGGAATTGGCTGCCGCGGGGGAAATTTAGCTGCCATGGCCCGTCAGCCCCCTCGGCTTTGCCGAGGGGGCTGACTGCGGCGTTCCTCCGGAACGCCGCCCTTTGCGGAGCAAAGGGGGCCATGGCAGCAGCAGCAGCGACCTCACCCGGGGCCGGGAAAATCACCTGGAAAAATTTACCCGGGGGTAAGTAAAACCTGGAGTAGGGACCAGATCACCTGGGACATGAAAATCACCCGGGGGCATGGGCCCGACGAACAAAAGGCTTGTTTTTCGTCAAAAATACGCATCGTGCGCCCTTCCGCCCTGGTCGGCAGGGGGCCGGCGGGGGACGGAAATAACCTTCAACCCTCCTGCGGGAGATTCAGTTCATGGCAGATACGATGGGGGAGCT
>JAIRLG010000024.1 GCA_031259625.1 Puniceicoccales bacterium | reverse complement strand
CTGGCCAAAGAGGAAAAGCGCCTCTTCGACAATGACCTGGAGGCCTGGCTTCACGGCCCCGTCGTTCCGGAACTGTACGAGAGGTACAAGGAGTACGGCTACAACCCCCTGCCACTGCCGGAGAATTTTTCCCTCAAATCCATCCCCAAAAAAATCCAGGGCTTTCTGGACGATATTTACAGGGTATACGGGCGTTATTCCGCGTGGCGTTTGAGAGACATAACCCACCAGGAACCGCCGTGGGCCAATGCCAAAGCGCGCAGAAGAAGAAAAATCCTGGATCGGGACATGATGAACTTCTTCAAAACCCAACTGGAATACCTCGAATAATGGCCAGAAATGCTCAAAAAAAACAAAAAATCGGGATTAAATAACGGCAAAAGTAATGGCATTCCCTTTAGAACTGTTGATTCAGGAATCCTTGAGGACGTCGATTTCAACACGCTGTGTCCTGTCTTTTCGCTGCGGTACATGAGTCGCAAACATGGCCTTGAAAGCTGTACACCCGAAGAAAAACAGGCCTTTGTGGGGCGCATGATCCTGTTATCCAAGCTCACATGGCGGGAAATCATCGCCGCACCTCGATGTGGATTGGGCAGCGAAAAAATAAAGCGCAGCAGCATTACAAAAGATTCTATTCCCACAGAAATACCTCCTGACGCCAAATTTTTGGCCCTGCATTTTTATGGGAAAGCCCGCATGGTCGGATTTCGGGAGAAAGAGATCTTCCGAAGGGACATTTTTCACATCGTATGGCTGGATCGTGGCTTTACCCTGTATGATCACGGGGCATGATCCGTTCTGCCTTTCCCCTTCGCCTCACATATACCTCCGCAAAAACCGGCGGGTGCGTTCGTCTTTAGGGGAGATGAAGATCTCGTCCTCGTCGGAAATCTCGATGATCCGGCCCTCTTCGATGTAGATGATGTAGTCCGAGGCGTCGCGGGCGAAACGCATCTCGTGCGTGACGATGATCTGGGTCATGCCCTCGTGGTCCAGGTGGCGCATGACCTCCAGCACCTCCTCCACCATGCCCGGATCCAGAGAGGAAGTCGGCTCGTCGTAGAGCATCACCTTCGGCTGCATAGCCAGGGCCCGGGCGATGGCGGCCCGCTGCTTCTGCCCCCCGGACAGGCTCCAGGGACGGCGGTGGGACAGACCGGACAGGCCGACCTTTTCCAGCAGCTCCATGGCCTTTTTCCTGGCCGCTTCGCGGGCTTCTTTTTTGACCACGAGGGGGGCCAGCATGATGTTTTCCAGTAGCGTCTTGTTGGGGAAGAGGTTGAAGGATTGGAAGACCATGCCGACCTGTTGGCGCAGTGCATGGGCCCGGTCGAAGAAATGCGCGTCGAGGGCCGAACTCCGGTCGGGCCGCGAAAGCGTGATGCCGTCGATGCGGATGCTGCCGGCGTCGAGGATGTCGAGGCAGTTCAAGCAGCGCAGGAGCGTCGACTTCCCGCAGCCGGAGGGCCCGATGATCGAGACGAGGTCGCCGGTTTCGATGGCGAAGCTGATGTCGTCGAGGATGAGGCTCTCGTCGTGGTATTTTTGAAGGTGCTGGACCGAGATCAAAGGCTCTGTCATGTGGGGTGTCTAGGAACTCTCAGGGACGTTCGGTGGAACGGCGGAACGGGAGGGGAGGAGCAGAAGGGCGCCGACGGCGAGGCAGATGGCCGTGTCGGCCAGGTTGAAGCTCGGCCAGCGGTAGAAGGGCAGGTGGATGTCGATGAAATCCGTGACGCCGCCCTGGCGCAGTCGGTCGAGGACATTGCCCAGAATGCCTCCGCTCAGCAGCCCGTAGGCGATGGGATGCGTCCTTACGGTCTGGGCATATCGCCAGCAAATCGCGGCGACGACCAGAAGGCCCAGGGCGGCGAGTCCGCGGTTACAGCCCTGCCAAAGCCCCCAGGCCGCACCGGTGTTCTGGGCATGGCCGATGAAGAACCACTGGCCGAAGACCGGAAGGGGCTTCAGCTCCAATGCGCTCGCGTGGGCCCGGACGCAGTGCTTGCTGATCCCATCGGCGCTGAGCACACCCGTCAGGGTGAGGATGAAGGGGAGAAGGGGTCGCCTCAGAAGACCGCTCACGTCCTAGATCTCGGCTTCCTCCTCCTCATCGAAGAGGGCAGACTTCTCCTCCAGGTCACCCGGGAAAATACTTTCGGCCACGTGGACGCGCTGCAGCTGGGCATCCCGCCGCTCCTTTTCGGCTTTGCCCTCCAGCGAGTAGCGCGTGAAGGGGATGGCGAGCAGGCGCTCCTCCGCAATCGGCTGACCGGTGATTTCGCAGCGGCCGTAGGTGCCCTCGAATAGGCGCCCGATGGCCTCGTCGATTTCCCTCAGCACTTCCGCCTCGTCCTCCATCAGGCTGAGGGCGAAGTCCATGTCGAAGTCGTCGATGGGCTCGATGCTTTCGTGCCCCTGGAGCTTCTCCTTCAGAGCGACCAGGCGTTCGTAGTGCTTCTTGAAGGGTTCCGGAACTTCTTTCCCCTTTTCAGCAGAAAGCGCCGAGTTCGCCTGTGGGTTGAAGCCCAGGAGCTCGGCGATGCCCGCGGCGGCGACGACCTTGGCCCGTGCGGCCGGAGGGGCCTCGGGCGGGACGTTCGCCGGCACCTGGGGCCTAGAACGGCTCTCCTCGCCAGCTTCCGACCGGAGCTGCTGCGCCTCGGCGATGGCGGCGCGCACATCTTCCATCGTGAAGACCAGCAAATCCCGATGGCTGCGGCGCTCCTGAACCTGTTTCCTTCGCCGAAGGATATCGCTGACCGTGTCGCGATGAAGGCTTTTTTTCAGATGAGTGATCATGTGAATGGATAGGGCTGGGCTAAGAAGGATTGGTCTGGGCCTCCTCCAGTACCCGGAGACAGCGCTCGCAGACGCTGGCGGGGTTTTCTTCGCTGGCTTTCGATTTCGGAGAAATCGGGCCCGCTGCGCGGGCCTCAGGGCCCCCATGATTTTCTATCATTGGGGCCCTGGAAAGCCAGCGAAGGTATTTTCCGACCGGGACAAGACGTTCCACGTGGCGCCAGCAGCGCGGGCAGCGCTCGCCGGGGGCTGGACGGATCTCGACTTCCGGTGCATCGAG
>JAIRLG010000019.1 GCA_031259625.1 Puniceicoccales bacterium | reverse complement strand
ATGCCGAGGGCCAGGGCCAGGCAGAGCAGGAAGTAGCGTCCCCACGTGCCCAGGACATGGCGGTCGGAAATGGAGCACATCCGGCCATGAGAAGATTTTTCGCCCCGATGAAAACCCGGAAGATGGCATAGATGTCTAGAGACGGGCACCCGGGTCAAGTCGGAGCTGCGATGGCCCGTCTGAGAACGGCCAAAGGCCGTTCTCAAACTCGGCTGTTTTCCTTTCATGAAAACAGCCGCCTGGCTTTGCCAGGGGGCCATCGCACCACAGAAGACGGGACTGGCATCCAAAAATCAAAACCAAGGCTGTTACCCGAAGACCGAGGCCGATGTCCAAAGGTTGAGGCCAAGGTTGGTGCCCGGAGATCGAGGCCGGGGCTAGCCGGTGCGGAAGCGGTGCTTTTCCCCCGAAAAATCTATTATTCTTGTGGCCGGAGGCGTTTTGCCTTTCCTCCGGCCGGTGGACGAGGATTTACCGGCGTGGTTGAGGGCCCAGTATCCCTTCGAGCGGCAGACCCTTCGGACGGCCGAGGGCCATCGCCTGTCCTACGTCGACGAAGGCCATGGGGAATGCGTCTTCCTATTCCACGGTAACCCGACCTGGTCCTTCCATTACCGCCATCTGATCTCCCGGCTGCGCGAGCATTTTCGCTGCATCGCCCCCGACCACCTCGGCTGTGGCCTGTCGGATAAGCCGAAACACGCCTCCTATTCCCTGGACAACCACATCGCCAATGCCTCAGCCCTGGTGGAAAAGGTGCGGGCGACGGCCTTTCACCTCGTCCTGCACGACTGGGGCTGCCCCATCGGCCTGGCCATCGCCGAGCTCTACGCCGAGCGTGTCCAGAGCCTAGTCATCCTGAATGGAGCGGCCTTTGCGTCGAAAAAAATCCCCTGGCCGATCGCCCTGGCCAGAACTCATTTCCCGGGAACCCTGCTGGTGAGGGGTTTGAATGGATTCGCCCGGGCCGCCAGCTCCCTCTGCGTCCGGAAGGCGCTGCCGGAAGAAGTGCGCCGGGGCTATCTCTTTCCCTACGATTCCTGGGCCCACCGCATCGCCATCAACGCCTTCGTCAAGGACATCCCGCTCCGGCGGCGGCACCGGAGCTGGAAGACGCTGCAGACCATCGAGGAGCAGCTGCCAAACCTGCGGAATAAGCCGGTGCTGCTCGCCTGGGGGATGAGGGACTTCTGTTTCACCGAGGCTTTTCTGAAGAAGTGGCAGGAGTTTTTTCCCGATGCCCAGACGCTCCGTTTTCCCCAAGCGGGCCACTGGGTTCTGGAGGATGCCGGTCCCGAGCTTCTGGAAAAGATTCAGGCCTTCCTGAGGACCTAAGATAGGAGGCGGGAGGCCTCGGGGTGTTTGCCGGCTGTCTTTGGCTCCCTTCGGGAGCGCCCGCGGAGCGGGCCCCAAGGATGAAAATAAAAATCCTTTTTATTTTCATCCTTGCAAAGACAGCGCGGGAACCGACGGGAAACACAGAAGTCAACGGGGAGCCCGAGAGCCGATGGACGGCGCGGAAGCCGATGGACCAGCTTCGAAAATCCCCATTGGCGCCGACGAGATAGCGCCAAATCCCCCAGTGCCGCCGAGGGGTGAGGGCCAATTGGTAGAGCCAATAGCGATTCTCCTCCTGATGGAACCAAACCGAAAAACGGATCTCCGCGCCCGGTGGGCCGCGTGCTTTTAGTCTGGACAGGGCGGGAAAACTGTGACAGACCCATGGGTTCATGAAAGGACTATCCGGAGTTCAGGCCTGCCTGCTGCTCAACGCGCTGCCGAAAATCGGCCCCGTGAGCTACCGGAAGCTCCGAGCCCATTTCGACCACGACCCCGCGCGCATTCTGGAGGCCAGTGATGAGGTACTGCGGAAGGTTCCGGGCCTGTCCCAGGAGGCGCGGGAAGTGCTCCTGCACCCCGATCGTTATTTTTCACTCCAAGAGGAATGGGGAAAGATGCAGGCCCAAGATATCTCCTTCCTGCCGTTCGAGGATGCGCTCTACCCGCCGCTGCTCCGGGAGATCTACGACCCGCCCATCGGGCTTTATTGCAGAGGCTCACCGGAAATTCCTCCCCGATGCATCGCCATCGTTGGCAGCCGGCAGGCCACGCCCTACGGGCTGAAAATCGCCCATCAGCTGGCCCGTGATCTGGCCCAGAGGGACTACGGCATCGTCAGCGGCCTGGCCCAGGGCATCGATGCGGCGGCCCACGAGGGTGCCCTGGCGGCCGGTGGGCGCACGGTGGCGGTTCTGGGAACGGGGGTGGATGTCATCTACCCGAGAAATCATCGGGCGCTCTATCAGAAAATCATCCGGACGCCCGGGAGCTGCGTCCTGTCCGAATTTCCACTCGCCTATCCGGCGGAGAAGCACCACTTTCCGATTCGAAACCGGATCATTTCCGGACTTTGCCAGGCCATCATCGTCGTCGAGACGACCTGCCATGGCGGGAGCATGATCACCGCCCGCCTGGCGGCCGAGCAGGGGCGGCAGGTCTTCGCCGTGCCGGGGCGCATCGACCAGCCCACGAGCCAGGGCTGCCTGGCGCTCATACGGGAGGGGGCCACGCTGCTCTCCGGGGTGGAGGATATTTTCGAGGAACTTCCCTTTCTCGAGGCGAAAGGCCCCGAGGGGCCAGGGGCCGAGGCAGTTCCTCCGGCGAAGCCGCCCAGGCCGGACGTGAGCGCCCTGCTGAAGACCGAGCTGGAAAGGGCGCTCCACGAGCTCATCCGCCGGCATGACCGGCTCAGCCTGGACGAAATCCTGCAGCAGCTGGAACACCAGCCCCAGCAGATCATTTCCAGCCTGCAGATGCTGGAGCTCCGGCAGGTCCTTACCCAATCCCCCTCGGGGCACTACGAGTGTCTGGCCTGAGGGCGCCCGAGCTTTGCATCGCTTTCTTCGGGTGCCGAGAGGTAGGGAAACAGCCGAGAGCTAGGAGAAAGGGAGATTCGTCGGAGCTAAGGGCTGCCCAGGCCTTGCGTCGCTCTCCCTCGCATGCTGAAAGATGGGGAAACGGCTGAAGGCTGGGGTGTTTTCCGCGCTGCCTTTGCGCGGCGGAAGGAGGGGCCCTAAAGGGCCCCTCCTCCAGCCGCGACTGCCCGCGGAGCGGGCAGGAGCCCGGAGGGCTCCAAAGGCAGCGCGGGGCCTCCTGCGGAACTCGTGCATGGCCGGACTCGTGTATGGGGCTGGACGTGGGCCGTAAAATGCCTTAAAACCGATGACATGGAGAGCTTCCTCTCGAGCCGGAAAAACCCGCGCATCCAGTTCCTCGACAAGCTGAAAAAGCGCTCCGAACGGGACAAACACGGGACCTACCTCATCGAGGGCCTGCGGGAGTTGCAGCGGGCCCATCGGGCCCAATGCCTGCGGGAGCTCTACGCCTGCCCCTCCCATTTCCCCTCGCCGGAGCACGAAACCTTTCTACAGGAGCTCGAGGCGGAGGCCCGCATTCCCCTCCATGAGGTCTCGCCCTACGCCTTCGAAAAAATCTCGCTGCGGGAGGGCCCCGATGGCCTATTGGGCCTGGGCCTGCCCTTTGAGAAGAAGCTGGAACAGATCGCCTGGTCCGAAAATCCCCTGCTGCTGGGGGTGGAGGGCATCGAAAAGCCCGGCAATCTGGGCGCACTGGCCCGCAGCGCCGACGCGGCCGGAGTCGATGCGTTCATCGTCCTGAATCCCCGCAGCGA
>JAIRLG010000049.1 GCA_031259625.1 Puniceicoccales bacterium | reverse complement strand
TACGTCAAAGAAAAGAACGACTTCAAAGAGAGAACTTCATACGACATTTTATCGGCGATATCCCTGAATTACAAAATTTTTCGCCAGAAGATATTAATGAAGAATCCCACAGCATTGGGAAAGGAAGGCAAGGTGAAGTATACCCAGGCTATATTAGAAGTATTGACCGCAATGTTATTACAAAAAAACCAAGACGAGATACAGCAAGACTTGCACTGCAGAGGGAATTAGAGGCATCCGAAGAACTCAAACAACGACTAAAACACCAACTCGGCGACTTAACAGAAGACATGGCTAAATTTCAAGGCTTTTCAGGTGTCGTAACGGTCTTAGGACAAACCAGCAATGGATATCTCATACAGAAGAGAGTTCATGGTGAAAATTTATATGACCTTTTGAAGAAACCTAAAGATGGAGCATTTTATGACAAACGCCTTGGTGGGTTTCCACAAGATCTCATGGAAGCGAAACGAAAAGCTTTAGAATTTGCCACTATAGTGCAGTCTATCCACTCTTTAGGAATGCTTCACAGTGATTTGTTTCTAAGAAATATCATGCTTGATGAGAAAGGTCATGTTCGTGTAGTTGACCTGGGGTTTTGCGCAGAAAATTGTTCTCGTCCTGTGCGCGAGGATATTCTTAGAGAAATGTTCTTTTTGCATGCTGTATTCTTTGGGGCAATATATATTGAAGCTGGTTATCCTGATGATGTTCCTAAATCACAACAGTGGCTTGAAAAATATTTGAAAGGGAAATCTCTTGAGCAACGCAAGGCATATTTCCTTAGCCAATGCAGAGATTTTAATCAACAAATGCGAAATCGGATGGGCAAGGCCTATTCTGAAGAGACCATTGGACGACTTTCTCGGCTTATGGCGCGGATGGCGGATCCTGATCCAGATATTCGTCCCAATTCCAAAGAAGTTTGCGAAGAATTGACGGAAATTTGGCTTCTGCCTGAGCCTGAAGGCTGAGTCACAACTGCCTACGGCGATGATTCATTTTCTAAATCAGCCCCGGCGGATGCGCTTTGTCTCTTTTTCTCCCTCAGCTCCACGGTAAAGCCCTGAAACAAAGCTTAGAAGATCTGCAGCTTAAAAATCCTGGTGGGCGGCATAGGACTCGAACCTATGACCTGCGGAATGTAAATCCGCCGCTCTAACCAACTGAGCCAGCCGCCCAATGCGCGATGGGGGACGCGAAAGGCTTTAGTTTAACCCCCGTTCCCGGCCTTAAGCTTTTACCCAAGACCTCGGTTTTAGGGGAAGGGAAAAACCTCCCGACGGCAAGGAAGAACACCAGGCTAACCTCCTTTAGAGAGAAAAACCCTCAAATATTAAAAGATCGAGGGGACAAGCGAAGCACCAAGCCTTAGCCCTACTCCTCCACGATCTCCTCGACGCGGCTGACGGCGATAAGCCGGTCCTCCGGAGCCAGATGGATCAGGCGCACGCCCTGGGTCGCGCGGCCGATGATGCGAATGCCCTTGACCGGCACCCGGATGGCCTGGCCGGAAGAGGTGAACATCATCACCTCGTCCTCCTCGCCGATGCTCAGCGCAGCGGCCACCTCGACTCCCTTGCCCATCTTGATCGCGGTGAGTCCCTGGCCTCCACGGCGCTGCTGGCGGTAGGCATCGAAGCGACTGCGCTTCCCGTAGCCATTATCAGCCGCCACCAAAAAGCTCGCCCGCTCGTCGACCGTCGTCATCGCCGCCACGGCATCGTAGACCCGAAGGCTGATCCCCCTGACCCCACGGGTCGAACGGCCCTGGTCCCGCAGGTCATTTTCCGAAAAGCGAATCGACATCCCCTTCCGCGTGATCAGCACGAGCTCGTCGGAACCCCCGGTCAGCTTCGCCCCGATCACCTCGTCCCCGCTGTCGACCCGGACGCCGATGATGCCCCCCTGACGGCAGCTGGCATAGTCCGACAGCGCCGTTTTTTTCACAATTCCGCAGCGGGTGCAGAGCACCAGAAACTGTTGCGGGGAAAAGTCCTGGAAGCACATCATCGCCGCGACGCGCTCCTCCGGCTTCAGCGCCAAGACATTGTGGATCGAGCGGCCCTTGGAGGTGCGCGAGCCCTCCGGCACCTCGTAGACCTTTTCGACGTAGATCCGCCCGTTGTTCATGATGAACATGACCGAGTCGTGGGTGCGGGCGGAGAAGAGGTGTTCGACGAAGTCCTCGTCGTGCTGGCCCGTTCCGATCACGCCCTTACCCCCGCGCTTTTGGGAGCGGTAGGCGCTGAGTAGGGTGCGCTTGATGAAGCCCTGGTGGGTCACCGTGATCACACAGGGCTCATTGGCGATGACGTCCTCGATGTGAAATTCCCCCTCCGCCGGCACGATGCGGGTCAGGCGGGGCGTCGCGTAGAGCTTTCGCAGGGCCAGCACTTCCTCCTTCACCACCGCCAGCAGCTTCGCCTCCTGGCCCAAAATGGCGCGGTAGTTCTCGATAATAGCCGACAGCTCGCGGTACTCCTCATCGATTCTCTTCTGCTCCAGGCCGGTGAGCTGGTAGAGGCGGAGCTCCAGAATGGCATCGGCCTGCTGTTCACTGAAGGGATACTTCGCCCGCAGCTGCACCTTTGCCTCCTCGCGGTTTTTGGACTCGCGGATGAGGCGCACGATCTCATCCAGGTGCTGGAGGGCCAACCGGAAGCCCTCCAAAATATGCGCGCGGGCCTCCGCCTTGCGCAGGCGAAAGGCCGTGCGGCGGTAGACCACTTCGCGGCGATGCTCGATGTAGCACTCCAGCATCTCCCGGATGTTCATCTGCCGCGGTCGCTGCTGATCCAGGGCGAGCAGAATCACGCCGAAGGAGCTCTCCAAGGGGGTCAGCTGGAAGAGCTTGTTGACCACCACCCGGGACGATTCACCCCGCTTCAGCTCAAGGACGATACGGGTATTCTCGTCCGATTCGTCCCGCACATCGCTGACCTCGCTCAAAATTTTCTCATGGACCAACTCGGCGATGCGGGTCACCAGCAGCGCGCGATTCACGTTGTAGGGAATCTCGCTGATGACCAGCTGCTCGCGCTCGTGGGGCAGGGCTTCCGGCTGGACGACCCCCCGCACCTTGATGATGCCACGGCCGGTCTTGAGGTATTGCAGGATGGGCTCGCGGCCGACGACCACCCCGCAGGTCGGAAAATCGGGCCCCTGGATCATCTCCGCGACTCGGTCGAGGGACAGGTCCGGCTGATCGATGAGCGCGACCATCGCGTCCACCAGCTCCCCGAGGTTATGGGGCGGGATATTGGTCGTCATCCCGACCGCAATGCCCGTCGAACCGTTCATCAGCAGGTGCGGCAGGGCGGAGGGCAGCACCGAGGGCTCGACCGTGCTCTCCTTGTAATTCGGCTGAAAATCAACCGTACCCTCGTCGATGTCCTGCAGCAGCTCCTCCGAGAGCTTACTCAGTTTGCACTCGGTGTAGCGGTAGGCCGCCGGCGGATCGCCGTCGATGGAGCCGAAGTTCCCCTGCGGCAGGATCAGCGGGTAGCGCATGACCCAGGACTGGGCCAGGCGGACGAGCGTGTCGTAGACGGAGGCATCCCCGTGCGGGTGGTAGTTCTTCAGCACCTCTCCGACCACGCCGGCGCACTTGTCGAAGGGGCGGTTACTCAGCAGCCCCTCCCGCAGCATGGCGTAGAGCACTCGCCGCTGCACCGGCTTCAGCCCATCCCGCACATCCGGCAGGGCCCGGCTGATGATCACCGACATGGAGTAGTCGATGTAGGCCCGCTCCATGACCTCCGTGATGTTCGCCGGAATTACTTTGTCGCTGCTCGTCGTCATAGCTGGATTTTTTTGGGGAACTCACACGTCGAGGCGCGAAACATTGAGGGCATTATCCTCGATGAAGGCCCGCCGAATCGGCACATCCTCCCCCATCAGCATCGAAAAAGTCGCTTCCGCCGCTGCCGCATCCTCAATCGACACCCTCAACAGGCGCCGGGCCGCTGGATCCATGGTCGTCTCGAAGAGCTGCTTGGGATTCATCTCGCCCAAACCCTTGTAGCGCTGAATCGTCATCCCCCGACGGCCCAGCTCGCGGATTTGGGTCACCAGTTCCAGGGCCGAGTGCAGCTCCAGGCGCTCCTCCGAAGCCTTTCCATCGCTGAAGAGGAGGAAGTACTTCGCCGCCGCCGTTTCCGAAAAACTCGAGCCGTCGAGGCCCAGGGAACTCAATTCCTGAAGGATTTTTGCCAGTGGGCGCGCTTCGAAGACCTCGTGGACGGAGATCCGCTGCCGCAGGGTCTGGCCATCGACGGAAATCTCGCGGGCGGCGGCGCTCCCCGGCGCCTCCCCGGACAGGCCGTAGTCGGCGCAAAAACGCGAGCGCTCCTCCTCATCCCATAAAAACCGGAAGCTCTCCTCGTGGCCCGTCCGTAGGCGGGCGATGTAGCGGGGCAGGTCGAAGGTTTCCCCCTGATGCTGCTCCAGGTACGCACTCAGCCGGCAGCCGCAGCGGGCGACGCCTTGCCCCAGGGCTTCCAGTCGGGCAAGGGCATCGACGATTTTTCCCAAAGTCTCCGGATCGAAGCGATGGCCATCCACGGCGCGCAGCAGGCTGACCTCCGCCGAGCCGAGCTCCAGAAGGATGCGGTTCATCTCGGCATCGTTGTCCACGTAGCGCTCCTGCCGCTGCCGCTTGATTCGGTAGAGCGGTGGCTGGGCGATGTAGACGTAGCCCTTCTCGATGAGCTCCCGCATCTGCCGAAAGAAAAAGGTCAGCAGTAGGGTCTGGATGTGGGAACCGTCCACATCGGCGTCGCTCATGATGATGATCTTGTGGTAGCGGCATTTCTGGAGGTCGAAGCCACCGGCATCTTCGGAGCGCCCGATGCCCGTCCCGCAGGCCGTGATGATCATGCAGATGGCCTCGCTGTTGAGCACCTTGTCCAGCCGCGCCTTCTCGACGTTGATCACCTTGCCCCGCAGCGGCAGAATGGCCTGATACTGCCGGTTACGCCCCTGCTTTGCCGAACCGCCGGCCGAATCCCCCTCGACGATGAATAATTCGCACAACGCCGGATCGCGCTCGGCACAATCCGCCAGTTTCCCGGGCAGGCCTCCGGAGGTCATCGCGCTCTTGCGGACGGTTTCCCGGGCCTTGCGGGCCGCCTCCCTCGCCCGGGCCGCGTTGAGGCATTTCTCCACGATGCGCCGCGCCAGCGCCGGATGGGTCTCCAGGATGTACTTCAGCTGGTCACCGACGATTTTTTGGACGATGCCATCCACTTCGCCGTTGGAAAATTTCGTCTTCGTCTGCCCCTCGAAGCGCGGCTCCGGGTGCTGGATGGACACGACCGCCGTCAGCCCCTCGCGGGTATCCTCCCCCGCCATCACGGGATCCTTCTCCTTCAGGAGGTTATTGGCCCTGGCGTAGGCGTTGATCACGCGGGTCAGGGCCGTCCGGAATCCGGAGAGATGCGTCCCGCCCTCGATGTTGAAGATGGAATTGGCGTAGGCGTAGATCTGCTCGCTGTAGGCATCGTTGTACTGCATCGCGATGTCCACCAACACCTCCTGGGAGGGGTTATCCAAGGCCGCCTTCCCGTCGAAGTGCAGCGGGGGCTCGTGCAGGACGCTTTTTCCCCGGTTCAGGAATTCGACGTACTCGGCGATGCCGCGTTCGAAGCGGAACTGCTCCTGCTTCCCGCAGCGCTCGTCGGAAAAATGAATGGCGATGCCGGGGTTTAGAAAGGCCAATTCCCTCAAACGCTTGGCCAGGAGCTCGTAGTGGAACTCGCGGCCGTCGCGGAAGATCTCCAGATCCGGCAAAAAGGTGATTTTAGTGCCCGTCTTCTGGGTCTCGCCGACGAGGGCCATCGGCCGTAATTTCTTGCCGCGGGCGAAGCTCATGCGATGGACCTGCCCGTCCCGCCGCACCTCCACCTCGAAGGACTCCGACAGTGCGTTGACGCACTTGGCGCCGACGCCGTGCAGGCCACCGGCCACCTTGTAGGCCCCCTTGCCGAACTTGCCGCCGGCGTGGAGGTTCGTCATCACCAGCTCTAGCGCGGGGATTTTATAGACCGGATGGAGCTCGACCGGAATCCCGCGGCCATCGTCCTCCACCGAGCAGGAGCCATCGACGTGCAGCGTCACGTCGATCCGGTGGCAATGGCCCGCCAGGGCCTCGTCGATGGCGTTGTCGACGATCTCGAAGACGCAGTGGTGCAGCCCCCGCTCGTGGGTATCGCCGATGTACATGTCCGGCCGCTTCCGGACGCCCTCGAGGCCCTCGAGTTTCTGGATTTTGGAGGCGTCGTAGGCCTCCGCCGGACTTGGGGCCGTCCCCGCCGAAGTTTGGGTCGACACCCGGTCGCGTTTCTCGTCGGACATGGGGGAAATTCAAGGGGACATTCCCGCTTTGGCCAACTTAAAATGGGGTTCGGACAACTTAAAAGGGGCTTTTTATGCCTTTTGGTCCTCCTTCTATGCCTTTTTGTATTCCCTTCATCTATGCCTTTTCTTTCACCCATTTATGCCCCTTGGGCCCCCTCCGCTCCGGCGGAAAGAGGCTTGACCGTCCCGGCAAAACGCCTTCCCTCCGGCCCGGCTCCCGCGGGCATAGTTTAGCGGTAAAACCTCAGCCTTCCAAGCTGGTGTCGTCGGTTCGACTCCGTCTGCCCGCACCAAGGCTTCCGAGGAAGGGGTTCTCTAAGCCCCCTGCCCTCACCCTTCTTCTGTGGCTGTTTTTCGGGGCTGTCTTTGGATTCCTCCGGAATCAGCCCGCGGAGCGGGCACCAGAGCGGCCCTTGAAAAGGCCCCCTTTTCAGGGGCCGTTCTGCAAAGACAGCCCCAAGGATTCCACCACCCAAACTCGGCCGGGCCGACGTTAAGGCCTTTTCTCCAATCAAGGTCTTTTTTCCCAATCCGTAAAATCTATCCCGATTCCGCTTTTGCCCGATTGACTTCTGCGGCAGATATTTATAATTCATCGGTCTGATGCATGCCTTCTTTCACGTCATTCTCTGGCCCTTCCTCAAGGCGCTGGAACTCCTATGGTGGTTTCTCAAAAAATGCCTCTCGGTCGCCTTCGCGATTCTCCTGGGACTCTTCCTCGTGGGCGGCGTGGCCCTGATCTTCCCCAATACCTGGCTTCCCTTCCTCCTGGAACGGCACATCGAGAACAAAACCGGCTTTTCGTTCCACATCGACACCTCGAGGTGCAACCTCTTCAAGGGCCATCTGGAGTTCGAAAACATCCTCATGAAAAATCCCTCGGCCCGCTATCCGGTCGACCATGCCCTGAGCATCGAGATGCTGGAGATAGACATCCGCCCCTCCCAGCTCTGGAAGAGCTTCTGGCACAACGACGAGCTCCTCATCTCGAACCTTTATCTGGACATCGACGACCTGAGCATCGTCCGCAATGCCCAGGGAACGATCAACTTCGTCGAATACTTCGATGCCCTCAGCCGCGAGAAGGACAGGAAATCCCCTCCGGATCCATCGGCATCGGCGAACAACGGCCCGGATAATCCTCAAGACCAGGGGAACAGCTTCTCCTACGTCTCCATCGCCGAACCGAAGGGTCAAGATAAGAAGGAGAAGGCCCGATGGCGCATCGAGCAGCTGACCCTCCACCTGGATGTACTCCGCTGGAAGGACTTCAAACCGGCCAAGGTTCAGGAACAGGAGTTCCATATTTTCTACCGCCACCAGTGGATACAGGTCACCTCCCTGGACACCATCACCTCCACCCTGCTGACGGACTTCAAGCCCTATGGAATCTCGCTATTCATGCAGTCCATTTTCGACTCCCTGCTCGGCCTGCCGGGGATTTCTCAGGCCCACAGCGGTGTGAAGCTGCTGCAATCCCTGAGCAAAAGGGCCCTGTCGGAGTTCAAGGGCAAGTTCGAGTCCGTCTCGACCCAGACGACGACGAAGACCCACTGAGGGCCCTAGGGCTCCGGGCATTTTTTCATCATCCTCCAGTCGGCGATGGATTCCGATAAAAAGCTGTCGGTGGACCAGGAGCGGCTTCGGCGCCACCGCCGGATCCGCCGGGTCAAGAGGTGGATGAAGTACCTCCCGCGCAGGGCGGCGGTACACCGGCAGCCCATTCTGAAGTACTTCGCCTCGACGGTCCGCAAACGGGCCTACCTCTGGTCCTTCCGCAGCCCGGAGGCGATTCCGGCCCTCTACACCGGCTGGGTGCTCACCCTGCTCCCGGTCATGTCCTGCCAGATCTTTCTAGCCTGCATCGCCGCCATCATCTTCCGGGCCAACGTCGTCATCCTCGTCGCCCTGCAATTCGTATCCACCCCCTTCACCGTCCCCTTCCTCTGGTACCTCGACTACAAGGTCGGGCAGTTCGTCCTGCACCTCCTCCACATCGACACCTGGACCCTCATTCAGGAGGCCTATACCCACGCCGGCGACCTCACCCAACATTTCAGCAAAGTGGGCCTGGTGGGGCACAAATTCTTCCGCTGGTTCATCAC
>JAIRLG010000084.1 GCA_031259625.1 Puniceicoccales bacterium | reverse complement strand
TGTCCGTCCAGCCGGAGCGGTGGAAGAACTCCCGTATCTGTTGCTGTTTGATCCTCCTCTGCTCCTCGTAGCGGATGTGTTGGTACTGGCAGCCGCCGCAGAGGCCGAAGAGCGGACACCGGGCTTCCCTTCGGTGGGGGGAAGATTCCAGGACTTTTAGCAGATCCGCCTCGGAGTAATTTTTGTGGTTTTTGAAAATACGCGCCCGGACGCGCTCGCCGGTGAGGACGAAGGGCAGCATCACGACCCAGCCCTTCACCCGTCCCACGCCGAGGCCGAGGTTCGTCAGGTTTTCGACCGAGAGCTCGAGCTCCTCATGGTAGGCGAAGGGACTTGGTACAAAATTTCTCGGTGCTCCTTCGGCCGTGATCGAGGATAGGGAAAGGTTTGTCCGTCCAGGTACTCCTTCGGCCATAATGAGGAGGGAAAGGTTTATCCGGGACGGCACAAGACGGCTCCTCGGTCATGGGGTCGTTTCCCGGTGGGAGGATGGCGATCTCTTCGGTGAGGTGGCTCCTTTGGGGCGGTGGCGGTTTTTTTGTCTTGGCGCGATGGCCCGGTCGCCCAGCGGCGGAGCCGCTGGGTGACCCCGGGCCCTCCTCGCGAAGCGAGGAGGGCCCCCTTTGCTTCGCAAAGGGGCCATCGCGCCCCGACCTGCTGTCTCTTTAGGTTTCTGCTTCGGCCCATTCGTCCGGAATGTCGCCGTTGCTGTAGACATTTTTGACGTCGTCCAGTTCGTCCAGCCGGTCCAGGAGACGAAGGATCTTCTGGGCCGTTTCCCGTTCCGGAACCGGAATCAGGCTGTTCGGGACGTAGACGATTTCCGACGACGTCGTCTCCACATCAGCCTTCTGAAGCGCCTGAGCCACCTCATCATAGGCCGAAATAGGGCATAGAACCTCGTAATACTCCTCTTCGGATTTGACATCTTCCGCACCGGCCGATAGGGCCATTTCGATTAAATGATCTTCGGAAACCTTATCCCGGGCGATTAGAAATTGGCCCAGGCGCTGGAAGTGAAAGGCCAAGGCACCGGCGCCGGCCAGGTTGCCGCCCCATTTGGTAAAGACGCTGCGCACTTCAGAAGTGGTCCGGTTCTTGTTGTCCGTCGTGGTCTCGACGATGACCCCGATGCCGCCGGGGGCATAGCCCTCGTAGATCAGCTCCTCGATGCTGATGCCGGGGATTTCCCCCGTTCCCTTCTGGATCGCTTTCTTGATGTTGTCCGCCGGCATGTTGGCGGTTTTGGCCTTGAATATCACCGTCCGCAGCCGCGGGTTGAACTCCGGGTCTTTCCCCCCGCTGCGCACCGCCAGGGCGATTTCCTTGCTGAGAAGGCTGAACAGCTTCCCGCGCTTGGCATCCACCGCCGCCTTGTGCCGCTTCGTCGTCGCCCACTTGCTGTGCCCTGACATGGAGGAAGGAAACTAGGGAAATTTAAGGCCTCGGGGAAGAAGATTTTTTTCCCTTCTTGGGGAAAGGCTGGGCTCCCGCCGGAGGACTGCTCGGAATTTCCTGGGACAATCGCCTCTGCTGGAGGATGCTCAGGAGGTTCTGGACCGTCCAGTAGAGGATGAGTCCGGACGGCAGGTTGTAGCAGAAGAAGAGGAAGAGCAGAGGCATCCACTGGAAGAGCCGGCGCTGCATCGGGTCCAGCGTCGGGGCGAGGCTTAGCCGCATCTGCCAGAAGGTGCTGAGGCCCATGAGCCAGGGGAGGATGTTGAGCGGGAAGGGGCCCAGATGGGCGAGGGTGTCCGGTCGGGACAGGTCGCGGATCCACAGGAATTCCGCGAAGCGCAGGTCAGTCGCCGTGCGCAGCATGCCGTAGAGGCCCAAAAAGATGGGGATTTGTATAAAAATGGGCAGGCAGCCGGCGGCCGGATTGACCTGATGTTCCTTGAAGAGCTTCAGGGTCTCGGCCTGCAGTTTTTGGGGCTGCTCCCGGTATTTTTCCCGCAGCCGCTTGAGCGGCTCCTGCACCAGGGCCATCTGCTTCGACGAGCGCACCTGGGCCCGGGTCAGGGGCCACAGGAGCAGGCGGACGAGGAGGGTCACGGCGATGATGGTTAGGCCCCAGTTCGGGAGGAGGCAGTGGATCGCCTTCATCAGGAGAAGGAGGAGCTTGCTCACGAATCCGAATAGGCCGAACTGCATGACCCGATCCTGCTCCAATCCCAGGCGATCCAGGCGGACGAAGTCCTTCGGCCCGACGTAGAAGTCCAGTTCCAGGGTCTTCTGCTCCTGTGCCTGGAGCGGGCCCAGCTGGAAGATCAGGCTGCCGGTCATGCCCTCGGGGAGGGGCGAATCGCCCGGGGCTTCCGTCGGCCGGAGGAGGTAGCCGGCCGCGGCGCTGCGGGGGGTCAGGATGGAGCAGAAGAACTGGTTCTTGAGCGAGCCCCAGCGAATCGTGCCCGTGGCCCGGATTTCCGAGCGGGCTTCCCGTTTGCCGAAGCCGAGGAATCCGGAGCTCGGGGAAAAATCGCCGTGGGGGACGAAGAAGGCCTTTTGGCCGTTGAAGTGCCCGAAGTTCAGGAAATCCCCGGCGAGGTCGGCGGCCGACGAGGGGATTTGGCCCAGCGATAGCTGTAAATCCTGCAGGGCCCGGGGCTTGGGACCGCGATTTTCCCAGCACAGGTGGTGGTGGATGACGTAGGGATCTTCCTTGGGATTGTCCGGATCCGACAGGCGGTAGCTGCGCTCGACGTTCAGGCCGTTCGGGTAGCGGCCGAGGAAGCGCAAGTGCCGTGCGTCCTGGGCCAGTAGCTCGTACTGCGGCCGCTCGCCCCGGCCCAGCCGGAGGTCGAGGGCGGGCGTGGGGGCCCCGTGGTTGAAGATGAAGGGCTCCGGAGAGCCCTTTTTGAAGGGGTAGTTCTTGAGCGCCACCTCCCGAATCGCCGCGCTGGCCAGGTGGATTTGGACCCGTATCTCCTCATTTTCCAGCGAGAGGCAGGGGGTCGAGAGGTCCCAAGCGGCCTCCGGAGCTGTATCTTCCGCCGGGGAATCCGGGGGAAAATCCTCCGCCCGGGTCGTGATTTCGGTATGGGTGATCTCCGGTTGGAGGGCCGTGGGTTGGAGTTGGGTGCGCTGGAAATAGATCAGCCCAAAGGCGGCCGAGAGGCAAAGCAGGCCGAGAAAGAAGCTCTTGCGATCCATCGTCGCCAACACTGAAATCACCCCGGTGGAAAGCAAGTGATTTCTGTCCTTTGCAGTGGTTTTTGGGGGGCGCGACGGCCCCTTGGCGGAGCCAAGGCGGCCCCCTGCGGGGGCGCTCCGCGCCCCCGCAGGGGGCCGTGGTTGGCGCGCGGCGCAGCCGCGCGTCAACGGGCCGTCGCGCCGAGAGAAGCCCCTTTAGCCCCCTCGGATTCCGGAAGCCCTCAGCCTCCCTTGGATTCGCGGGCCCAGCGGTAGACCTCCAGGTAGCGCCGCACGGGCCGGTCCCAGGAGAGGTCGAGGCTCATGGCCCGCTGCCGCATCCGGCCATAATGCTGGGGACGGTCGTAGTAGGTGGAACAGGCCCAGCCGATGGCGTTGTAGAGCGTCCCTGTGTTCAGGTCTCGGAAGACGAAGCCAGTGCCGTTGCCCGTGGACTCGTCATAATTTTCCACCGTATCCGCCAGGCCGCCGGTCTCGCGGACGATCGGCAATGCGCCGTAGTGCATGGCGTAGAGCTGCGTCAGGCCGCAGGGCTCGAAGCGGCTGGGCATCAGGACGAAATCGGCGGCGGCCAGCAGTTGGTGGGCCAGGGCCGGGTCGAAGCCGATAAAGGCACGGCAACGCTGGGGGAACTGGGCGGAGAGCTCCCGGAACCGCGACTCCAGGGCCCGCTCCCCCTGGCCCAAAATGGCGATCTGCAGGGCCATAGGCCCCATCAGGTCCGGTAGGATTTGGGCCAAAATGTCCAGACCCTTCTGCCCACAGAGGCGCGACACCACTGCGAAGCAGGGCCGGTCGGCCGAGCACTCCCATCCCCAGTGCCGCCATAGCTCCTCCTTCGTGCGCCGTTTCCCCTCCGGGCGGAGGAAATCGAAGGGATGGTTCAAAAAAGGGTCTTTTGAGGGATTCCAGAGTTCGATGTCGATGCCGTTGGCGATCCCGATGAGGTCAGCCGCGCGGAAGCGCAGGACGGGGTCGAGGCCGTGGCCGTATTCCGCCGTCTGGATTTCCCGGGCGTAGCGCGGGCTGACGGTGGTCAGTTTCGAGGAGAAGTACAGGCCTGCCTTGAGCATCTGCACCTGCCCGTAGGCCTCGGCCGCATCGGGCCGGAAGACGGACTGGGGAAGGCCGGCGAAGTCCAAAATCCCCTTCGGCGCATAGCCCTGGTGCTGCAGATTGTGGATGCTGAAGACCGAGGCCGCCCGACCCAGGGGCCGGCCGCGCTCCACCGTCTCCAGATAGACCGGCAGTAGCCCGGTCGTCCAGTCATGGCCGTGAAAGATCTCCGGAATCCAGGTCAGCTGGTAACAGGCATCCAGAACGGCCCGGGTGAAGAAGCTGAAGCGTTCCGGATTATCCCCGTAGTCGCCCGAAGCGTCGGCGTAGATCGCCCGTCCCCGGAAATACTGCTCGTACTCGATGAAATAGAAGCGCAGGGATTCGCTCTCCCGCCGTTCCCAAAGCCGCGCATAACGGGTGCCCGTGCCCAGCTGTACCGCCAGGGCCGCCGGATGGGCCTTGGGCGAAGCCTGTTCCAAAATGCCGTCGTAGAGTGGGAGAAAGACACGGACATCGTGGCCCTCTCGGGCGATGCTCCGGGCCAGCGCCGCCA
>JAIRLG010000052.1 GCA_031259625.1 Puniceicoccales bacterium | reverse complement strand
CCTGGGCTACAAAACGCCGGATGCGGAAAAAGTTATTCTGAAAGCCTCCCAAGTCCTGGGCGAGCAGGCCTCGACGGAGCTTCTCCTTCGCCACGCGCTGAAGGAAAGCAGGTAGGCTTCCCGAGGCGGGACAGGCGCAGTGGTCGGTGAGGTGCGCGCCGCTTCCCCAGGCGAACAGAAGTTCGATGGTATTCATTATACTATCGGGCGAAAGAGAAGCTAGAGAGAATGAGAGAGACTGGGAGAAATTGTACGCGCGCGATGGCCCGCCGAGGAGAGCCGCCTCCGGCGGCTCTCCTCGGCCAGGCTGCCGCCGCGCCCGCGCTCCGGAGGAGCGCGGGCGCAGGCGGCAGCCCCCTGGCCTCGCCAGGGGCCATCGCGCGGGAAAAGGGACCATCGCTCGTAGAAGAGGCTCACGGTCGCCCCGGAATCGCCTCCTGGCATCCACACATCCCCCGCTTTACGCTTGCCAGAGCGGAGCGGATGCCGACGCTGATGGGCTTTTCATGAGTAGAGAAGCCCCTGACAGACGACGGCAGACCTGTGTCTGTGTCCGCATGGGCCTGAGCTTTGTCTTCCTCCTAGGCGTGGTCGGAACCGTCCGCTGGGCACTGGTGTTCGACTATAGGGCCGAGCTCGAGGTCGGGCGCCTCGCCCCATGGCTCCTCTTCTGCCTCCGCGGGATGCAGTTCGATGCCCGCGTCGTCGGGACATTCCTGCTGCCCTTCTTCGTCCTTCTCCTCCTGCTGGCCCCTCGCGCACCGGCCTTCCGGGGCCTTCTAAAAATCTTCCACACCGCCGTTCGGCTGTTTCTCTTCATCACCCTCCTCCTCGGCCTACTGGATGTGCTCTACGTCCGGGAATACCACGAGCGCTTCAACTTCTGGCTCTTCAACTTCTTCTTCGACGACCGCGGAGCCGTTCTGAAGACGATTTTCACGAGCTACCCCCTGGGCAGGTACCTCCTCTGCATCGTCCTCCTGTTCTGGCTCCTCTGCAGAATTTACGGCCGGCTCACCCGCCTGGCCGATGCCCTCGGCGGCCGGCCATCGGCCTGGGCTTCCCGCTTGCTTACGCCGTTAACCCTAATCCTTCTCATCGCAGCGGCCCGGGGGTCCTGGGTCGGACGCCCGCTGCAGCAGATCGACGTCGCCATCACGGGAAATGCGCTGCTCAATCGACATCTGCCCAATTCCTACTACGCCCTCTATTTCGCCCACAAGGAGTACCGGCTCCAGCACAGCGCTTCCCACATTTTACACCGGCTCTCGGAGGAGAGGAAGAACCGGGCCCTCGCCACCCTGGGCCTAAATCCGAATTCCAGCCTTGATTCCCTCATACGTCACGAGGCCCGGGGACCGGTGCTGGAACCACGACCCAGGCACATCTTCCTCATCGTGATGGAGAGCCTGGACAGCTGGCCCCTGCTGCGGCAGTACGAGGCGCTCGGGCTCTATCCCCATCTGCGGGAGCTCGCCCGGCAGGGGGCCCACAATCCACGCTTCCTCCCCTCCGGCGAGGGTACTGCCATGGCCATCATGACCCAGATCTGCAACTTCCCGCCGATGGGGTTCTGGCCCAACTACAGGCCCGAGGGCCATCGATGCTCCGATTTCTCCGTGGGCCATCTGTTCCAAAGACTGGGCTACCGGCCACGCCTATTCTACGGCGGCTATCTCAGCTGGCAACGCCTCGAGGACTACGCCAGGGCCCATGGATTTCTAGAGATATTCGGCGGCGACGTCATGGAATTCTACCGGGGCAACGAATGGGGCATCGACGACGAGGGACTCTTCCGCTTCGTGTCCCGGCACCTGGCCCCGGATGAGCCGAGCTTCAACCTCATCCTGACCACCTCCAATCACCCGCCCTTCAACGTCGACCTCGGGAGGGCCCGGGTGCCGCTGGATGACCTTCGTCGCTTCACCGTGGACGAAAAGCTCGTCCGGCAACTGGGCCACGCCCGCTACGCCGACCGCTGTGTCGGTCGCTTCGTCCAGGAAATGGCCGGGCGATTCCCCGATGCCCTTTTCGTCATCACCGGCGACCATTTTTCCCGGCGGCATCTGCGGAAAAATTTTTCGCTGTACGAGGGCCACAGTGTCCCCCTCATCCTCTACGGCCGTCTGGCCAATGCCTCCCTTCGGGCCCGCCCCCTGTCGCCGGGCAGCCACATCGATCTCGTGCGGACGATGCTGGAACTGCTGGCGCCCGAAGGATTTTCCTACCGGAGTTTTGGGAAAAATCTCTTCGAGCCCCAAAACATCCCCGAGGCCTACGGCCTCAGTACCGCCCTCACCGACACCCATATCCTGCAGCTCCCGTCGGGAAAAGTGGAGGAACTGCCCCAGGACGATTTCCCCTTGGGCCCGGTCTTTCCATCGGCTCCACACCATTCGGAGTCACAGGCCATCCAGACGGAAGCTCCCCAGGGCCCTGTTGCGCCTCAAGCCATCGCCGAGCGCAGCGAGGCCTGGCGAACCCTCGCCCAGTGGGAATTCTTCCATCCCGATTCGGAGCAGAATCCCAACCCGGAGTAGAGGTATAGGGGCAGTTAGGGATACTTCTGGGATAGGGGTAGTTAGGGATACTTCTGCCCCGTTGTGGGGAAATGAGGCCGGGGAAAAGTAAAAGGTGCACTGTCCCCCGGGCGGGATAAAGCCAATGAGGGCCAAGAGACGCCCTTGTTCCGTCAGCCAAGGGAAGGCTGGGAGAAATTGTACGCGCGCGATGGCCCGCCGAGGAGAGCCGCCTCCGGCGGCTCTCCTCGGCCATGCTGCCGCCGCGCACGCGCTCCTCCGGTGCGCGGGCGCGGCGACAGCCCCCTGGCTTCGCCAGGGGCCATTGCGCGAAAAAATCACCAAAGGAAAAACCGAACAGGAATTAAAAAGCCGAGCGGAAATTCAGTCCAAAACCCACCGCCAAATCCTCAAAAACTCAGGCCAAAAATTCCGAGAAAAACCTCGGAAACACGTTGACGAAGAGCGCATTTGAGGGAGAATGTTTTGGCTAAATTTCATCTTCTTTAAAATGTCCACCCATCGCGTTTGGAAATTCTGTTTCCTCTGCTTCTGCGCCCTAGATCTTCCCTCGGCGGAAGCCGGTTCTCGGGACCTCTGGTCGTGGCGGGAGGAAGAGGGGTGTTGGTTGCGGTTGCATCATCTGCCCAAGTGGGATTCCCCGAATCCTTTCAGTTCCTTTACCCAGTACTCTTTCAGTTCCTTCGAATACCTCTACGGTGAGGAGGAGCATCCGGTCGCCCTGTGGCCCTTTCCGACGATAGAACGGGGAAGCTCCCTGGATCTCCCCTGCTCCCACTCTTCCTGGCGCAATGAGCAGGATGGAGGTTACGCCCTGCGGTTCGGCGGCTACCTCTCGCTCCGCGAGGAGATTAAGGAAATGCTGCGCCGCCTGGGGGTGGTCAGCGAGGAATTCCACTACAAAACGGAGGAGGGGATGAGGCACCTGACCGAAGCCCATATCCATTTCCATCACCCCCTATCCGTCAGCTATGTGGTCCATCATTGGCCGGAGGGCTTTGGAAATAATTCCCTCGGCCGCTGGCGCTGCCACGCCCCTCCGGACCAGGACGGTCTCAGGGCGGCGGTTAAGATCATTCCCCTTTCACCGGCTTCCATCGCTTTTACCCCATCGGCTGACCAGCCCAAGGACGATGACCCCAGGAGCCCCCGAATCGCCTCTCTGCCAAATGGTTTCTTCCTGCGAACGATCCGGCGGGCGGAGGAAGCGACTTCGCCCCAGACAAGCCCTTGGCAGATGACGCGGGTTGCGGGAAATCTTGAGGTCAATGACGACAACGGGGATACCTTCGAAGGTCTCGCCTTTGCGGCCATCGTCCTGCTCCCGGACGGGAGGGTCGAGGTGGCCGTTGAGCTGATTCTGCCGCTGCCGGAGGATGAATTGGAGCCCAAGGTTTATTTCAATCCGTCGGGAGAAAAGATACAGGACATGTATCCGAGCGTGTTTTTAGGCATCGAGTACCAGCTGAACAGGCTCATGGTCAGCGATGCTCTCCTCGAAGATTTCTACGTCATCCCGGAGGAGTCCGATATCGGATTCCCCTCCGCCGCTCAGGATCTTAGGAGTATCCTTCAGGGCGATGAGGTCGCCAACCTTCAGGCCCTGCTGACCCTAGGGGCCGATGCCAGGTGCATTCTCGAGGACAACGGTTACTCTACCCAAAATTATACACTTCTCTCAAGGGTCGTTTGCCTACGGCATCCGGAACTGGCGAGAATTTTGTTGGAAAAGGGAGCCGATCCCAACGGGGAATTTTACTTCACCGGCGTTCGGCTGACCCCTCTTCTGGCGGCGGTGGCGACCAACAATCCCGAAATGCTGGAGCTGTTGCTGCAGTACGGAGCCGATGTCCAGGCCATTCTCGTCGACGCCGATGGGCAAGAATTCACACCGCTCCAGATCGCGGCGGGACAGGCCGTCCAAATCCAGCGTCGGCGGTACACGCGGGACGAATCGGGCTTAACCTCCTTTTTAGAAAAAGAGGAGAACTGGGTCGAAAATCCCGATCCTCGTCTGGTGATGCTGCTGCGGGCCCATGGGGCCAGAGAAGAGCCTCCCTCCGGCCCGTAGGGTGTGCGCGATGGCCCGCCCGGGAGAGCCGCCTCCGGCGGCTCTCCCGGGCGAGGCTGTCGCCGCCCCGCGCTCCTCCGGAGCGCGGGGCGGCGGCAGCCCCCTGGCTTCGCCAGGGGGCCATCGCGCACAAAAAACGCCTGCGCACAGAGAACACCTGGGAGCCTTTCTTGTCGTCCTTTTTCGCCGCCTTTGCGGCGCCGGGGCGAGGAAATAAATTTTCTCGCCCCTGCGCCGGTGGGCCCGCGGCTCCCGCGGCGGGAGACGCCGCGGAGCCGCGGGCCCGAGCCCCTTCGGGGCTCCAAAGGCGGCGAAGACGGCTAGAGAAAACCGAGAGCGAGAGGAGGAAATCCCCAAATCCCAAACTCCATGAGACAGGGAAGCTCCGAAGCCTGAGGTCTGAATTCCTGAAACAGGGAAAGCCTGAAGCCTGAATGCCTCAAGCAACCCCATTGTCGGAATTTACGCTTGCCAGAGAGAGGTGCGGCGAGATTTTGAAGGGAAGCTTGATTTCAGGGAACAGGAATTGGCAAGGATGAGCTGGGGGAAAATGGATTCTTGAGGCGGAAAGGCATTTTCTGGAGAAGATTAGGGAG
>JAIRLG010000039.1 GCA_031259625.1 Puniceicoccales bacterium | reverse complement strand
GTGGCCTTTCACTGGGAGCGTTACGCGGCATCGGGGAATTGAAGCGGAGAAAAGTCCTCCCGATGGGGCTCGGTGAGATTTTTCTCCGGAAAAAACCTGCCGGCGTGGGTACTCCCTTCCGCCGGCGATCCCAAAACTTTTAAGTTTTGCTGCTGCGCTCCGCGCAGCAGGCGCTGGGCTGAGGCCCAGCGCGGATCGCCGGCGGAAATTGGCCCCTGGATCCCGCTCGTCCTAACCGGTGTAGCGAGCAAGACTCTCCGGAGGCCGAAATCCGGAGGAAGGGGTTTCCCGCAAACTTAGCCTTGACCGTCCTGGAAAAAGGGAAGGGCTACGGGAAGCTCCTTAAATTCAGCCTAAAATCTCAGAGCTTTCGCCGGGCGAGGATGGCCGTGTGCAGCGTATCGGCATCAGCCAGGGCGATGCCGGCGCCGGAGGGAAGGCCGAAGCCGATTCGTGTGACCTCTTTGCCCAGCGGCCGGAGGACTTCCCGGAGAAGGTATTGGCAGGTCGCCTCGCTTTCGGTATCGCCGCCGAGGGCCAGGATGACCTCGCGGATTTTTTCCCGCCCTAGGCGACGGCGCAGGTGATCCAGGGGGAGATTTTGGGGGAGAATGCCCCGGATGGGCGAGAGCTTGCCGCCGAGCACCTGGTAGCGCCCGCGAAAATCCCCGCTGTGCTCGACGGCGTGGAGGTCGGGAATCGTCTCGACGAGGCAGAGGAGGGAGGCATCCCGGGCCGGGTCCGAGCAGATGGAACAGCGCTCCGCCTCGGCCAGATTGCCGCAGAGGGAGCAGATCCCCAGGGCCTCGAGGGAGGAGGAGAGGGTGCGGAGGAGCTCCTGGGCCTGTTCCCTCCCCTCCAGCAGGAGATGGAGCGCCAGGCGCTCGGCCGAGCGGTAGCCGAGGCCCGGCAGGCGGCGAAGGATTTTTTTCAGCGCGTCGAAGGAAGCTAGCATAAAGGATTCGGAGGGTTTAAACTGCCCTGGTTCTTGAGGTAGAGCTCGCGGTAGAGGCCATCCGGATGGGCCATCAGCTCCTCAGGCGTGCCGCGCTCGGCCACACGGCCATGCCGGAGAACGAGGATCTCATCGACGATGGCCATCATGCCGAGGCGGTGCGAGATGATGAGGACGGTCTTGTGCCGCACCAGCTGGCGGATCGCCTGCCGAATGGCGTGTTCGCTGTGCGCATCGAGGGCCGAGGTGACCTCGTCCAGGACGAGAATGGGGGCCTGTTTCAAAAAAGCCCGGGCCAGGGCGATGCGCTGCCGCTGCCCGCCGGAGAGGAAATTCCCGTTCTCGCCGATGTCCGTCCGGTAGCCCTGCTCCAGCCGGGAGATGAACTCGTGGGCGTAGGCGCTCTGGGCGGCCGTGATGATCTCCTCTTCACTGGCCTCCCACTTGCCCCAGCGGATGTTGTCGCCGATGCTGCCGCTCAGCAGCGTGGGGTTCTGGGGGACGAAGGCCATGTGGGCCCGCAGGTCTTCCAGGGTCACCTCGCGGATGTCGACGCCATCGATGCAGATTTTTCCCTGCCGCACGTCGTAGAACCTCAGGAGTAGATTGACCAGGGTCGTCTTGCCGGCACCGCTGCTGCCCACCAGGGCGTAGATTTTCCCCGCCTCCAGTCGCCAATCCAGGTCGTGGATGACGGTTTGCTCCGGCGTGTAGCCGAAGGAAATGTTCTGGAAATGCAGCTCTCCGCGGATGTCGCGTAGGGGTATGGGATTTTTGGGATTCCGAATGCTCTCCGGAATTTCCAGCAGCGACTGTATCCGGCTGAGTCCGGCAAAACCGGTCTGGATACGACCGGCCAGCCAGCCCAGTTTTTTGATGGGGTCGTAGCTGAAGTAGAGGGCGCCGGTCAGGGCGATGAAGGTGTCGATGGGAATGCGATGCCGGTAGGAGAAGTACATGGAGAGGCTGACCCCGACGGCGGCGATGATTTCAATGGTAGGGGAGATGAGGATGTTGTACTTGAGCGACTGCAGGGAGGCTCTGGAGAAGAGGCGGCAAACCTCGGCGAAACGCGCCGTTTCGCGCTGCTCCATGCAGAAGGCCCGGATCTCCTGGACGGCCGAGAGGTTGCGGCTCAGGCGCTCGGTGAGGAGGGCTGCTTCGCCCTGGACCTGCCCCGCCTTGTCCCGGAGCCGGCGATTCATCGCCCGGACGGGCAGGAGGATCAGCGGAAAGGCGGCGGCGTAGAGGATCAGCACGAAGACCTGGGATTGCTGGAGGCAGAGGTAGAGGAGGGCCCCGACCGAGCCCAGGAAGGTGATGGGCTGCGTGAGGATATTTTCGGCGATGTCCAGCAAGGCCCCCTGCAGAAGGGCGGTGTCGTTCATCGCCCGGGATATGATTTCCCCGGCCGAGGTCTTGTGGAAGAATTCCAGCGGCAGGCGCTGGATCTTGGCGAAGACCTGGACGCGGATATTCTCCAGCAGGCGCTGCCCGCAGAAACCGGTGTAGTAGGCGCTGCAGAAGCCGGAAATCCCCCGTAGGCCCATCATCAGGAGCGGACAGGCGCAGAAGAGAAGGACGCAGATGGGGGATAGGTTCGAGGTCGAAAAGACGTACTTGGCGGCCACTTTCAGGATGAAGGGCACGCCGAAACCGCTGGAGAGGCCGCAGAGGATGCCGCAGGCGATGGCGAAGAGGAGCTGGCCCCTCACCTCCCTCAGGTGGCGGAAGTAGGAGAATAGGGAACGGGAGCGCCGCCAGAGGGATGGGTTCGCCGCCGTTCGCGCTTTCATCAGCTCCCAGCTAAGCGGCAATTTCAACGCGGTAAAGGGAATTAGGGCACGGGATCGTTGCGGTCTTCAGGGGGCCGTGCGGCTCGTGGGTGTTGGGGCTGGCTTTGCCTGGAGAAAGAGGACGAAGTCCTCTTCCTCCAGGCGGCCCGCGCAGCGGGCCCGATTCCGGAGGAATCGAAAGCCAGCCCCACACATCTCCAGACCCGCTTGCGGGACCACAAAACCCTCCTGCGGGACCACACGTTCCTAGGGCCGCTTGCGGATGTAGGCGATTTCGGCCCAGTCGCCGGAGGTTCTCAGGGAGGCGTGGAAATCCTGCCAGTGTTTCTGGGCCAGCGGGTCGAAGACGGACTGGATCTCGGGCCCTTCCTCCTTTAGGATGCCGCTCAGGGACAGTGTGCCTCCGGGCAGTATCGCGTGCAGCAGGAGTCCGGCGTGCAGCTTCAGCACCGGCGCCAGGATATTGGCGGACAGGAGGTCGGCCTGGCGGCCGAGCAGGCCATGGGCGAGATCGGCCTCCTGAAAGTCGATGGCGGAGGCCGGAATGGCATTGGACTTCGCGTTCTCTCGGCTGACGGCGATGGCCTGCGGGTCGTGGTCGAAGCCGAAAAATTTCCGAAAGCCCAGCTTATGGGCGGCGATGGAGAGGATGCCCGAGCCACAACCGGCATCGACGTAGCTCTGGGTCTCGAGGTACTGGGGACGGAAAGTGATGGCCTCGACCAGCCGCGCCAGGCAGAGCTGGGTCGTCTCGTGCGCTCCGGTTCCGAAGGCCAGGCCGGCATCCAGGTAAATGCCCTGTTGACCGGCCGGAATTCGGTAGTCCTTTCTCATCCATTCCGGCACGAGGTGCAGGGGACCGATGCGGAAGGGCTTGATGAATTCCTTGTAATGATTTTTCCAATCCGTTTCTTGCAGGATTTCCTTGGTGGGCCTATAGGCCTTCAGGCAGGGGATGTGCCGGCAGAGCAATTCCCAGGCGGGCTCCATAGAGCTCTCGTCGGGGAAGTAGGCGCGGAGATGGGCGGATTCCCCCGGCTTCTGTTCAACGATCCATTCCGTGTTCTCCCATTGGCCCAGGGCCTCCTCCACCGGCGCCGCATCGGCCGTCCCCAGCTCCACCCAGAATTGGTACATGGAAACTCATCCAAGTTAAACCCCGGGGTTTGGCAATGGTCAGCTGCTCTCCGTTGTTTTTCCCCCGCTGTCTTTGGATTCCTCCGGAATCCAGCCCGCTGCGCGGGCCGCAAGGGGAGAAAAAGGAAAAAATTTTTCCTTTTTCCCCCTTGCAAAGACAGCGGGGGATGAAGACAGCGGAAAATATATCCCTCTAACTCCTCCCCCTATGGCAGACGGAAAAACCGGGGGAACCAGCCGAAAAGCAGGGAGAGG
>JAIRLG010000032.1 GCA_031259625.1 Puniceicoccales bacterium | reverse complement strand
CTCCTCCACATCGACACCTGGACCCTCATTCAGGAGGCCTATACCCACGCCGGCGACCTCACCCAACATTTCAGCAAAGTGGGCCTGGTGGGGCACAAATTCTTCCGCTGGTTCATCACCACTTCCATCGGAGGGACCCTCCTCGGCCTCCTCTGCGGAGCCCTATCCAGCCTGCTCTACCGCCGCTTCTGCCGCCGCCATTCGGCCAGAATAAAGGATAAATCTCCGGCCCAGGAGGATAGGGCTCCTTCTAATCCTCCTCCACCGTGAGCCAAGTGCGCAAGCCCGCTGCGCCTGCGCCGATCTAGCGCCGACTCAAGGAATCACCCGCTGGCATTGATTCAAACTTAAAGAGTCGCCTCTTCCGGCCAAGGGAGTGAAACACCGACCCAAAGGGGCGAAAGGGCTTCGTTGAGGTTTATGTCGCTTGTGGCCCAGCAAAAGGGGGTGAAGGATGGTTTTGTTGGGGTTTGTTTTTGGGTTCTCTTGTTTTTTTGGGGGCCGGCTTTCGATGCCAAAGGCATCGGGCCCGCGCAGCGGGCCGCCCGGAGGGGAAAAGGCTGGAAGCCTTTTCCCCCTCCGGGCAAAGCCGGCCCCCACCGGAAGCTCCTGACAAAAAATTCCCGCTTAGGCCTTGAATTTCCATCTCGACCTCGAGTTCTTGCTGCAGCTCTGGGCTTTCTGCCCAAGCTTTGAGCTTCTTACTTCGACCTTGAATTTCCTGCTTCAGTCTTCTTAAAATTCCTGCTTCGGCCAAGGCGGCCTTTCCTCTTTATCCCTCTGAGATTTTCGCTGTGATCAGCCGGCATGAGGGCAGCGGAAAGGAGCTTTGGACCGAGGCGCTTTTTCCTGCTCCAGCTCTCCCTGGGGGCGATGCTGCTCCTCCTGCTCGGCGGCCTGGTCCGGCGCCAGATATTCCAGCACCTGTTCTTCGTGGCCCAGGAGCGGCGGCAGAACACCCGCCGGGTCATCACGGCAGCCTCCCGCGGGGAAATCTACGACCGCCACGGCCAGCTTCTGGTCTGCAACCGCCCGAGCTATGCCCTCCAGCTCTGCCTGACGAATCTGCGCCATGAATTCCGCCGCGAATGCGTCCGCCGGCTGAACGAGCACGCGGCCCAGGGGAAATCCGCCGACCTTCAGGAGCTCCAGCGCGCGGCCCGCTGGCACGTCGTCCAATCTTACATGGACCAGGTCAACGCGCTGATCGGGCGCCGGGAAAAAATTTCCCCCAAATGCCTGGAACGACACTTTTGGCAGAAACGCCTCCTGCCCCTCCGCCTATTTTCCAACCTGAGCGAACGGGAGTACGCGATTCTGGTCGAGAAACTGCCACCGAACTTCCCCCTACGGCCCTACGCGGATTCCGCGCGCTACTACCCGTACGGCGAGCTCGCCTGCCACGTGCTGGGCTACACGGTTTCAACCCAGGAACTCGACGGCGAAGGGATTTTGGACGACACCCTGCTGACCTTCAAGCCCTTCGGCCAGACGGGTCGGGCCGGCGTCGAGCTCGTCCAGGATTCCACGCTCCGGGGAGAAAATGGCGGTGAAATCTGGTCGGTGGATCCGGCCGGTTTTCAGCGGGAATTGCTGGAGCATCAGGAGGCAATTCCCGGAAAGGATTTGCACCTGAGCCTCGACCGCGGGCTGCAGCTCATCGCGGAAGAAGCGCTGGAAGATCGCTGCGGCAGTGCGGTTCTGCTCGAAATCGCCACCGGCGAGCTGCTCGTCATGGCCAGCCGGCCCGGCTACGACCTGAACCGGCTCACGCCCTTCATCCGCCCGGAGACTTTTCGGGAGATCGAGGGACGGGGCGCCTGGTTCAACCGCGCGCTGCAAGGGCTCTTCCCGCCCAGTTCTACCTTCAAAATCCTCGTCGCCACAGCGCTTTTAAGAGGAAAGTACATCGATTGGCATGATGTCATCGACTGTCCCGGCTTCAGCCAAATCGGTGACCGAAAATTTCACTGCGATTCCCGGCGCAGCCACGGGAAAGTCCATCTCTTCGACGCCATCACCCGGAGTTGCAATGTGTTCTTCATCGAGAAGACCCGGTCGGTCGGCATACGCCCTCTCGCCGCCGAGGCCCGGCGCTTCGGCCTCGACCAGCCCACCGGCATCGATCTCCCCTACGAGACCCGACACATGCTCATTCCCACGCCGGAGTGGAAGCAGCGGCGCGGCTTCGGCCCCTGGTTAGGAGGCGACACCGCCAATACGGCCATCGGCCAGGGTTACACCCTGGTCACGCCGCTGCAGATGGCCTGCTTTATGGCCTCCGTGGCCCGAGGTAAGACGCGGACACGCCCTTCCATCCTCCACGACCCCGCTCAACATCGCCGGAGCGTGGACCAGGGAGCGGAGGACATCGGCCTCTCCCCCGCCGACCATGCCCAGCTGCTCCGGGCCCTGGAATCCGTCGTCCTCACGGGCACCGGCAAACGCGCCGCCAGCGAGGCACTGCGCATCGCCGGTAAGACCGGAACGGCCCAAGTGTGGCTGCAGGGGCGCAAGCGCAACGTGGCCTGGTTCGTCGGCTTCGCTCCCCTCAATGCGCCGGAGGTGGCCGTGGCCATCGAGCTCCAGGAGCAGGACGATGACGATTCCTTCTACGGCGGCAAGGAAACCGCCCCCATCGCCAAGACCCTCCTGGAGGCCTATTTTCTCGGCAGCAAGAATTTCTAGCAATCCCCTGCGGCTACCGCTCTGTGAAGATATTCGCCGCACGTGGATGGTTGAGGGAACGAAAAGAGATCTTCCGAAAAGGAAAACTCATTCCTCAGGTTCAACGGCGGATGCGAAATCTGATAAGATGTGCTCCAGTTCCTCTTGACCGATTTCCTTGAGGGCGAGGTCGATCATCAGCGTTTCGGCATGAGGGTAATGAGGAAGCTTAAGACCATTGAGATCTAAAAAGGTCATTCCGGAAGCCAAGGCCGTCCGCTTATTGCCGTCGAAGAAAGCATGGCAGAAGCAGAGTCGATGTATGTAGACCGCCGCTGCCCCAATGATAGTCGGAGCGGAAGTGTAATACCAATAACGCCGCGGCGCGAAAAGAGCCGACTCCAGAGCTGAGGGATTCAATATCCCTGGCTCGCCGCCATCTGCGGCAATGGCCTTTTCGTGGAGAGCGATGACTTCCTCTTGCAATAGGAATTGGGGTTCCATTGGGCCAATTTGGCAAGGTCTTCCTTATATTCCAAGAAAAAACGCTCCATCGCCTGCGTAAAACGTTCTGATCTCTCCATGGCGC
>JAIRLG010000025.1 GCA_031259625.1 Puniceicoccales bacterium | reverse complement strand
GCGGAACTGAAGCCGAAAAGGGGGAAAAGGGAAGAGCTGGCCATGCTCAGGACCAAAAATCCGCCGACGAAGGCCCCGCTGCAGACCAGGAAATACCTAAAATGATTCGCCTGAAGGAGCAGCAGGGAAGCCAGGATGCTTGAAAGGAGGGGAAAGCCATAAAAGGCCCGGAGGACGACGGATTCCCGCACGTCCAAGCGGCGGAAGCACTTGAACAGAAGCAGTAGCCCCAGCGCCTGTCTCCAGAGTCCGACGGAGACGATGGAGAGAGGGCGGACATTTCTGAACAGAGCCGGCATGAAGAGCTGAAAGGGGAAGAGTCCCGTAAGAAACAGGCCCATGGCCCAATACAGCGCAATCGGAAGGGATTGGCGGAGGCAAAACCGAAAGAAGCACAGGAGCAGAAGCGCCGTCACGCCGGCCCAGGCATAGCTCCACGGCCGACAGAAGGAACTCCCGGTTCTGCTCATAAAAAGCAGGGTTGTAGGGCAGGGGTGACCCGGGCCATGAACAGCGCAAGGCTGGGGATTTTTAGGAAAGGCGAAGGGCTATGGAATCCTTTCCCCCTCATCGGCCTGGCGGGTAGAGGCCCAAAGGGCCACCGGGTTCTGAGGTGGGTTATCGATGAAAGCATCATAAGGACAAAGCAAAACCCTGCTCGTTTTTTCCCTACCATCGGCATAACAGATAGAGGCCCAAAGGGCCATCGGGTTCTGGGAGGGATCGTCGGTGGAAGTGTCATGGGGATGGGGCAAAACTGTTCTCATTTTTCCGGAAACTGCACCCCAGTTGCAGGAGAAACGCGGTCGTCATCCCAACGCTGAGCAGGCCCAGAATGTGGAGGAAAAAGGGCCCTTGACCCGAGCAAAATCCCAACACGGGAAAGGAAAGACCCAGCACCGCCGCCAAGCCCAGCAGCAGGCCATCGAGCACCCGGATTCCGATTCCCCTTGCCCCAGAGGATGATGAAATAGGACTCGTTCCCTTCTCGGTTTCTTCTGCTCCTTCTTCTTCCTGCCGCCGCTGCAGAAGCCAAAGGCGCAGGTAGAGCGCTCCATGGGCCATGCCCCAGGCGAGGAGAAAGGACTCCGGCAGCTGGAGATGGGGGCAGTAGAGCCAGTACAGGCCGTTCTGGGCCAGGCTGAAGTAGGCGAAGGCACCGAGGCGGGATTCCCTTCGAAAGGCGAGCAGACCGAAGTACAGGGCGTAAACCGCTCCGCCAAAACTCAAAATCCCTTTCAAGAAAGGGGATAAAGTGCCGCTGCCGCTCAGCTGAAGCAGCTGAGGACGAAACCCTATCCAGTGGCTTAGCCCGCAGGGGAGGGGAGCCCGTTCGCCGAAGAGCTGGAGCCAGCCGTGAAAGGGCAGAAGGCCCAGGCCAAAGGCGCAGCCCAGTGTTCGCAAGCCTAGCGCCCACGGGCTCTGGGCTGAAGTCCAAAGGCTCAGCTGGAGCAGGCAGAGGCCGGTCGCGCCATTCACCAGCAGCTGGAGGACGAGGTCTTCGCAGTCCCCGTAGCCCCAGTAGCTCGTCATCAGGAGGGAGCACAGGAGATGGAAGCCCAGGATTGCCGGTGTGGGATAGGTAACCAACGCCGCTCCGGAAAAGGCCAAGGAAGAGGAAAATAGCCCGTAAAGGTTCCGATGGGGGCACGGAATACGCCGCGAAAAGACTAGGAAAAAAAGGGCCAAAGCCAAGGCCAGTGCGAACGGAATCACCGGACACATCATCGGCCAATCCTAAAACGATTTGGCCCGGAACGACAAGGCGTGAAATGGATTTTGCCTTGGCGGCGAAAAACTCCCATGATGGGAGGACGGTGATCGAAATTTATGGAGCCCATCCGTTTTTATAATCGCTACTCGCAGTCGCTGGAGGAGGAGCCCGTTTTCGGCGAGCGTTTTTTGCGCTGGCTCTATGAAACCCCGAGCGGCCGTTTCTGCGAAGGGAAATTTTTTGCCCGAAGGCTGTTTTCCTCCGGCGTGGGCTGGTGGATGCGTCGGGGCTGGAGCCGGAGGCACATCGAGGGGTTTATCAGGAAATACGGTATCAATACTGAGATTTTCGAGAAAAAGCCCGCCGAATTTCGCTCCTTCGATGAGTTCTTCTCCCGCCGCATTCGGAGGATATTCCGGCCCATCGTCGCCCAGGAGGATAAATTGGCCTTCCCCTGTGACGGGCGGCACCTGGTCGTCGAATCCCTGGAAGACACGCCGTCCTTCGCCGTCAAGGGCCAGCGCTTTCGGCTGGAATCCCTACTCGGGGATCACCAGCTTGCCGAACAGTTTCACGATGGGAGCCTGCTCCTCTCGCGCCTGAGCCCCGTCGATTACCACCGCTTCCATTTCCCCTGCGACGTCCTGGCCGAGAATCCCTACGAAATCCGCGGCCGCTACTCCGCCGTCCACCCGATCGCCGTCCGGCGACGCCTGGCGATCTTTTCCGAAAATAAGCGCGTGAGGACCCTGCTCCACCACCCGTCCGGGGATGTGCTCATGGTGGAGGTGGGGGCCACCTGCGTCGGGAGCATCCGGCAGAGCTTTCGTTTCAACAGCTCACAGGCCAAGGGGGACGAAAAGGGTTCTTTCCACCTGGGGGGTTCGAGCATTCTGCTCCTCTTCGAAAAAAATAAGCTGACATTCAGCGATGATCTGCTACAACAGTCTCGGAGGGGAATCGAGCTTTATGCCTTCATGGGGGATGAGATGGCGACGTGGAACTGAGGCTGTTCTAGGGCCTGGGGTTGTTCCAAGGTCGTGGATGCTTTTCTCCGGAGGCGTAGTTTCCATCAGGAATAGGGTCTAGGATGGGGGATGTTTTAGTGGCTGTCTTTGGATTCCGGAGAAATCGCCCGCTGCGCGGGCCCCAACGGGAAAATTGGCGGAACAGTCGGCGAAATGGCCGGCAGAACAGTTGGCATGTTTTCGGGGCTGCCTTTGGCTTCCAAAGGAAGCGGCCCGCCGGAGGCGGGCCCCGCCGAAGCCCCCGGAGGGGGCTTCGGCGCAAAGGCAGCCCCAGCCCATTTTGCCCGTTGCAAAGACAGTCACGGTGGACGTTCCCTCGAACCCCTTTCTTATTCCCCATTTCCCCACATTCCTTTCTCATTTTTCATTAAAACAATGGATGGTTTAGCCTATGGTACCGCGAAAGAACATACTAGCCCTCTTGGACGAGGGTTTTGAGGAGATCGAATTCGTCGTTCCGGTCCGCCTTTGGCGCTACGCCGGACAGTCCGTAAACCTGGTCTCCTGCAGCGATTCCCTGACCGTCTGTGGCTCCAGCGGCATCACCCTCCTGGCCGAGGCCTGCCTGAAAGACGCCGAGGTGAGTTCCGATGTGCTCTTCCTGCCGGGGGGCGACAGCTGCAAGAGGATGAAAAAAAACCCCGTCGTCCTCCAAAAAATTCGGGCCTACGCCGAGCAGGGCAAACTGATCGCCGCCATTTGCGGCGCCCCCCTCCTGCTCCAGGAGACCGGTCTTCTGGCCGGACGCCACTACACAGCTTATCGGGGAAAGGATTTTCCCGGAGCGGACTACTCGAAGCCAGTGGTTTTGGACGGCCCCATCCTCACCGGGCGAGACGCAGGGGCGGCCTTTGTCTTTGCCCTGCGGCTCCTGCAGGCCATCGGATTTCCTCTAGAAGCTATGGAAAAGAACATCAAAAAGCTAGGCCTGGAGGAGTTTTGGCAACAGATGAAGGAGGAGGGGAAACCTAATGTCTGTTCCGGCAATGGGAAAGGGGATGCAGGAGAAGGAATGGGGGTACAATGAAGGTCTGGCGCCTTTGGAGCCCTTCGGGCTCCGGCCCGCTGCGCGGGCCCGCGCCCCGGGGCGAGGTAGCGGGCTTGAGGCTGGCTTTGCCCCGAGGAGAGTGGACTACGTCCACCCCCTCGAGGCAGCCCGCACAGCGGGCTCGATTCCGGAGGAATCGAAAGCCAGCCCCCACCCACCCACCTCAAGCCCGCTCCCTCCCCCGAGCGCAAAGGCGCCAGACAAAAGCCGGACAATGAAGTGAGCTTTCCCGCTGAGTGGAGGGAATTGGGTTCGCCATGTTGATCAAGGCCAAGAAAAGCATACTGGTGCTCCTGGGCGAGAAGTTCGAGGAGATCGAACTGGTCATT
>JAIRLG010000051.1 GCA_031259625.1 Puniceicoccales bacterium | reverse complement strand
CCCCTCAAGAACCCAAAGTCCCCTTAGGGGCAAAAAATCCCCTTCAGGGCCAAAAGCACCGTTAGGGACAACCCTTCAGGAACCAAAGCTTCCCCAAGGACAAAACAGTATTTTGCCGTCTCCAATGTTTCGCCGTCTTCAGTACTTCGCTGTCTTTGCAGGGTAAAAACAAAAGTCCCTTTTGTTTTTATCCTGGGGGCCCGCTGCGCGGGCCGATTCCTCCGGAATCCAAAGACAGCGAAAAAATAAAACCCAGGAGCTAGGGCTTCCCCTTCCGGGATTCCTCCGCCTCCTCAGAACTCTTCCCTTTATTTTTTTGGAAATACTCCTTGGCCTTCGCCTCCTGCTCCAGATCCCTCCACCCGATCACCCAGCGGTAGAACGAGTAGTCCTCTTTCCCTTTCGGCAGGTCTAGCTCCAGGGAAACTCGGAAAAGATCCCGCACATCCGTCGGCTGGCACTGCATCTTCCAGCGCCAACAGCTCCCGTCGGGAAAATGCATCTCCCCACCGCCGGCCAATTCCTCCCTACTGAGCTTTCCCCCTTTGATCTGCCCAAAGACCTGGTCCACCAAAAACAGCAACCTATCCCCCGCGTCGAGGGAGCTCTCTCGCTGGTACTTGGCCATGAGCCCATTGGCGAAGCTCTGGGCGAGGACGGCGGCGGAAACGGCAAAGACCGCCAGGGCCACCACCACCTCGATGAGCAAAAACCCCCGAGCCCGACTGAATTCCCCCCTCATGGCCCCTAGCCTAAGACTTTTTTCAAAAAACTCCACCATTCTCTCAGACAGGCCGGCTCAGCGGCATCGTCAAAAAAAATATCCACGGCCCGAATGCCCTCTCTCCCGTAGAATTCCTCGTTGATCTCGCGGTTGAAGTGGAAGATCAGCTCCAGTTTTTTCGGAAAATCCTTCGATTCCGGAAAAATCCAGAGCGCGGGACTTTCCTCCATCCCCTGGGCAGGTTCCGAGGGGAAGCCGAAGTCCGGCGCCGCTTCCGCCGCCACCGCCCAGGGCCATTGGGGCAAGAGCAGGCTCACCTGCGCCTTCTCGTCCTCGATGGGCAGGATCAGCGAAGCCACTTCGCCCCATTTGACGGGTGACTTCGACTCGACCTGGTAGATGGCCGGAAGACTCCAGCGGCCATCGCTTCTCCGGTAAAATCCGAGGGCGGCGCCCACGTGTACCCCCAGCAGGCTGCCCAATTTTTCCGGCCCCAGCAGCAGCAGGCCCCGAGCCGACTTCAGGAGGGAAAGGGTCTTCCAAGGATTTTTCCGCAGGCCGTGCAGCGCATTCTGGGTCAAAGCCCTCATCCAGGCCTCGATGATGGTTTCATCCCGCAGCCCCGCCGGCTCGTCCGGCCTTTTCTCCGCCACCGGCGGACTACCCTCCGTCGCGGGAATGTCCGGCACGCCTACGGAAGCCTCCGCGGCCGTCGTGCTTCCCCGAACCCAAGCCGAATCCGCCACCGGCCCATCCGCAGCCCCCAGGAGCCCCAACGGCCAAAAAATCCCTCTCGCCAGGAGAAAAAGGTAAAATCGCCGTTCCATATCTCCAAGAGACAAGGCTAATCGTGCGCCTGGCAAGCGCAAGGTTTATGCCTTGCCCGGACGGACGAATTTCATTAAAAAAGGGACATGGAGGACTCGCCCCGCGCGCTGCTGCTCCGGACGCTGCAGTCGATGCGGGAGGCCGGTCGGCGGGAGATCTACATCGGCCCCGAGAACTGGCGCTTCCTCCTGGAAATTTTAAAAAACACTCCCCAAGCCATGTCCCCTGCCAAGCATATCCCCCCATCACCCTCGCAGCAGGCCCTGCTGGACGACAGCCCGGCGGCCGTAGTCCTGCCCCCGGGCTTCAGGCGGGAGCAATGGGAATGGCTCCGGTCACGGGTGCTGAACTCCGAGGATTTCCAGCGACACCTGCGGCCGGGCAAACGGCTGGTCTTCGGCGTTGGGAATCTGGAGGCGGACATCCTCTTCTGCGGCGAAGCGCCCGGGGCGGATGAGGAGATCCAGGGTATTCCCTTCGTCGGGCGCGCGGGGCAGCTGCTGACGAAGATCATCCTCGCCATGGGCCTGACGCGGGAGGAGGTTTATATCACGAACATCATGAACTGGCGACCCGAGACTGCGGCGGAGCAGGGGAATCGGCCGCCCACGCAGGAGGAGATGGAGCACTGCCTGCCCTATCTTCGGGCCCAGCTGGCGATCGTCCAGCCCCGGGTCATCGTCGCGCTGGGAGCCACCGCGGTCAACGGGCTTCTGGGTTACGACGGCCAGCGGAGAATCACCCTCTGCCGTGGCCAGTGGTATTTTTTCCAAAACATCCCCCTCATGGTCACCTTTCACCCCTCCTACCTGCTGCGGAACCAGAACCGGGCCACGAAGCGGCTCGTCTGGGAGGACATGCTGGCGGTCCTGCGGCGGGTGGGCCGGCCGATCTCCGAAAGGCAGGAGAGGTATTTCCTGTGATCCATTCATTGGGAATTTGGCGGGAAAGGTATTTCCTGTGATCCGTTGGACCTCATCCCACGGGACGGATTTTCGACAGGAGGAAATCTCGGTCGTTCTGATAGGGAGAAACCTCAGCCATTCCCCTTAGGGGGGTTCTTCTGGGGGCCGCCTTTGCGTGAGGGGAAGGGAAAGTTCCTTTCCCTTCCCCTCACGCGGCGCCCGCGCCGGCCGGCGCGGGCGCCAGGGCCCTCCGGGCCCAAAGGCGGCCCCAAACCCTCGTCGCCCGCATCGCGGAAAATGGGAGGGGCCATCGGCTGGCTTTCCAGGGGAGGCCAGGACTTTGTCCTGGCCTCCCCTGCGGGGCCCGCTCCGCGGGCCCAATGCCTTCGGCATCGAAAGCCAGCCGACACCCCGCCCGCCCACCCCAATTTCCCACCGGCCAAAGAACTTAGGCTCAAAGCTCCTCGGTACTCCGGAAGCGGATTGCCTTTTTTTCTCAGGAACTTTAAAAACTTCCCAACGGGCAGAAACTGCCCAGCGTTCAGACATTAAACATCCTTATGGATCTCCAGGAAATCGAGCCCGTCGTCCAGTTCCTCCGGCGCTACGCCAGCTATCCCAGCGTCTCCAGTGACCCGAGTTGCGAACAGGGTATGCGGGATACCCGGGACTGCATCTCCGAATTTCTGAAGCGGGAGCACTTCGAAGTCCAGACCCTGGCCACCGCCAAGCACCCCATCCTCCTGGCCTCGCGCCTGAGTTCGCCGTCAGCCCCCTCGCTCCTCCTCTACGGGCATTACGATGTCCAGCCGCCGGAACCGCTGGAGCTCTGGGAATCGCCGCCCTTCGTGCCCACCCTTCGCCACGACGTCCTCTACGGCCGCGGCATCGCCGACAACAAGGGGGCCCACGCGATTCTCCTGCACGCCCTGAGCCAGGTGCTGCGGGAAAATCCCCATTTCCCCTGGAACATCCGCCTCCTGCTGGAGGGGGAGGAGGAAATCGGCAGTCCGCACATGGAGGAATTTCTAAAAACCCACGGCGATGCGCTCCGCTCCGAGCTATTCCTGCTCTCGGACACCGGCACCTGCGACGAGCAGCACCTGAGCCTGACGACCGGCCTGCGGGGACTCCTGAGCCTGGAATTCGAAGTCACAACGGCCAGCACCGACCTCCACTCCGGCCTGGGTGGCCCGATGCCGAACGCCGCCCAGGTGATTTCCGAAATCTGCGCCCAGCTCCACGACGCGGACGGGAGAGTGATGGTGGAGGATTTCTACCGCGAAGTGCAAAAACCTTCGGCCGAGGAATTGGCGTCTCTGGAAAATTCTCCCCTCTCGGAAGAGACCCTGCGCTCCGAAGCGGGCCTCTCGGCCTTTGCGCCCCACGAAGGCTCCGCAGCCTATGCGCAGAAATTCCTTCCGACCTTGGAGATCAACGGCCTCAGCGCTGGCTGGCAGGGCCCGGGAGTCAAGACCGTTATCCCCGCCAGTGCCCGGGCGAAGATCTCCTGCCGGCTGGTGCCGGAGCAGTCGCCGGAAAAGATCCTCCAATCGCTCCGGGAGCGCCTACGGACCCTCTGTCCGCCCTGGGCCCGCCTCGCGATCTTTCCAGAAGCCCTGGGAAAGCCCTATCGTTTTCCGCCGGAGGCCCTGTCTTCCCAAGGCCCCTCGCCTTCCCTGCTGGCCCAGGCCTTCCGGCTCCTGCAGGAGGCCACCCAGCACGTCATGGGCACGCCGCTCCGGCTCAGCCGCGAGGGCGGCAGCATTCCCCTGATGCAGACCATTCAGGAGCTGACCGGCATGAACCCACTGATGCTCGGATTTTTTACCTCCCAGAACCGGCTCCACGCGCCCAACGAAAATCTCTCACTGGCGATGATGACCCAGGTCTACCGCGTCTTCCGCCACTTCTTCTCCGGCCTCGCCCAGATCGGATAAAAAGGAAGCCGCCAAATCCCACACTTGCTGAAAGACTCTTCACCGGCCTCGCCTTTCGCTGATTTCGTCCAGCTCGGTTAAAAAGGGGGCTGCCAAACCTCACCATGGGAGCCTGCCCACCCTGCGTTGCGTCGCCTGCTCATTCCATGCCGAAGGTTTTTCTCCAGCCTTCCCGCTGAAGACCCTCTAGCATTCGTGCCGAAAATTCTCCCTAGTCCTATCTGGCCGCGTCCTCTTCAGCCTTCGGCCGCCGCTGGGCGCAGGACGGAGTTGACAGCGGCTCCGATTGCCCTATTTCCTTTACTTCAGTTCATTTTTGTCTATCATTCACGTCTATGGAATACGAGCGCACATCGAATCCCGTTCTTCAGGAGCGCGCCTTTGAGGCCATGCCGGCCTCCACGGCCTTCATGAGCATCTCCGGCTGCGTCAACAAGACCGCCATCTGCCTCGGCCTGGTCTTTCTCTCGGCCGCCTTCGCCTGGAAAACCTCCTACGCCTCCATCGAGGAGCTCATGGGAAAGGTGATGCTCTTCATGATTCTCGCCTTTGGCGTCGCGCTGCTCGGCATCTTCAAACCCCATCTCGCCAAAGTCACGGCGCCCCTCTA
>JAIRLG010000048.1 GCA_031259625.1 Puniceicoccales bacterium | reverse complement strand
TTCAGCGGGCTCGCCTTCACGCAGTTGAAGCGCACCTCGCCGTCGTGGCTGAAGGACTTGGCCAAAAACCGCACCACGCTCTCCAGCGCCGCCTTGACCGGCGACATGTAGCCGTAATTCTCCGCCACCACCTGCGAGGAAATCCCCATCGCCACCACCGACGCATCCCTCCTCAAAAGCGGCTTCAGGGCCCTCGCCAGCTCCACCAGCGAAAAGCAGGAGATCTCCATCGCCTGCAAAAAGTCCCCGCGCAGCGTCTCGTGAAAGGGCCGAAGCCCACGGCCGTAATTGGCAAATGCCAGGGAGTGGACGAAGCCATCCAGCGCAATTCCTCGGTCGGCAAGCCCCTGGGCCAGCGAATGGATTTGGCCCTCCTCCTCGACGTCGCAGACAAAGACCTCCCGTTCCCCCAGGAGCGCCCGGAGCGAAAGCCTACGGGCTTCGGAGCGGACGCTGTAGAAAACCTCGGCGCCGCAGGCCTCCAGGCCCTGCCCCACATGCCACGCGATGCTCTTGCGGTTGGCCAAACCGGCGACCAGGAAGCTCTTGTCCCTTAGGCCCAGAAAGTCCATAAATTTCCCCAAGCCTCAGCGATGCCTCCGGCGCCGGAACGGAGCCCTTTGCCCCTTACTCCGCAAAGTATCGGGTCGGATGAGATGGCGATGCAGGGCCTCCGGGCGCAGGACTCGACGCGCCAGTTCCTCCAGATCCTCCCGACGAACCCGTCGATAAAAATCCTCCAACGTGCGGGCGTGGGCCAGCGAGCGCCCGTCCGCCTGAGAGAAGGACAGGACATTTAGCCAGTACACATTTTCTCTTCGACAATCCCGCATCGCCTGACGCTCGGGCTCCAGCACCCGCCGGAACTCATCCTCCGAAATTCCCTCCTTCCGCAGCCGCTCCACCTCGGCGAGGATGGTCGCCTCCACCGCCCGGACATTCTTCGGGTCGACGGAAATGCCGGCATGGATCCAGCGATAGGCGGGAAAGGCCTCGCTCTCCAGGTAGTGGGCATAGGGCGAATAGGCCTCGCCTCGGTCGTGGCGGATGCGCTCGAGCAGGCGTCCGGACAGGAGCTTGGCCAGGAGGCGCTGGCGCCGGTAAAGCTCGATATTCTCCTCCAACAGACCGGGCCAGAAGAGATGCAGTTCCGCCGTCGGGTGCTCGCTGCCCGCCGCGCAGTAGCCCAGCTCCACCCGCTCCGCCGGGGGAATTTTCAAAATCCTCTTCCGCTCCAACGAGTTTGGAAAATCCTCCCGGGCCGGCATTCGGCCCAGAGTTTCCCCGACGGAACGGATCGCTTCATCCACCGCAATGTCCCCTACGACGGAGATTTCCAGATAGGCTTTCTTTAAAATGTCCCCGAAATATCGGGCCACGTCTTCCCTATTCCAGCGCTCGATTTCGGCCCACCGTGCCCGACGAAAGGCGAAGTGTTCCCCGCTCAGGCGATGGGGAATTCGCCACGCGTAGACGGCCTCAGGAGATTTCGACTCCGCCTCCTCCCGTTGCCGGAAGAGCTTGAGCGCATCCTCCCGCGCCTCTTCCCGGTAGGCCGGCTCCTCGAAATAGGCCCTGGCGAGCTCGCAGAGGGAACGGAAGTCCCGTGAGGAACTGCCGCCGTACATCACGAACGCATCCTCCTCCACGCCGAAGCGGAGACCCAGCACGCGGTCGGCCAAAACTTTTTGCAGCTCCTCCGCCGAATGCTTGCCCAGTCCTCCGTCCATGAAAAGGGAACCCAGCAGCGCCAGCAGGCCCTCCTGGCCCTCCTCCTGCTCCAGCAGCCCCCGGCCGAAATGCATCGCCACCTTGACCTGATCCTTCTTGAAATCGGTGGTTTTCACATTCAGGCGCACGCGGTTTTTAAAAACGACCTGATGAAAATCGAGATCCTCGACGTAGTGCTGCGATTCCACAAGGGAGGAAATCGGCTCCGAGGACGAAGGAATTCCGTAGCCGAAGCTCGCCGGTTTTTGAGTCGACGGTGGTTCAATCGGCGTTCGGGCGGAGTCCTCAAAAACCTCCTGGATTTCCCTATGGATCGTCTCCGGCAGGGCCTCCGGCCCGCTCATGAACACGAAGCGGTTCGGATAGGCCCACAGTTCATTCCAGGCCTCTGTCACCGCCGATGGCCCCAGGTCTTTCAGCAGACGTCGGCTCAGCTCATAACTGTCCTGGGGCGAGAGCCAACGCAGATCCCTATGCCGACTATCCACCAGGGAAAGGGCCAAATCCGACGAGCGCGAGGTCTTGAACCGGCGGTAGGCATGTTCCAAACCGCTGAGCAGCTTCCGGCGACTTCGGTCGACTTCTTCCGCCTGAAAGCCGAAGAGCCGGATCCGCCGCAGTTCCTGTTCGAGGAAGGCCAAGGTCAGCTGCCAGTCCTTCAGGCCCCCGAGGTAAACATTGCTGTAGTAGCAGCCAGGGAACAGCTCGCACTGCTCGACGATGGGGATCAGGAAGAGGTTGTTTCGCTCGCGATTTCTGTCCAGCAGGCGCTCCTCCAAAATCCCCTGCCCCATCAGTCGGCACAGCTCCTTACGCCGTCGCTCGACGGAATCGCCCTTCGGCAGAGCCGGACTCAGGGCGGCCACACTGACCGCCACCTTGTCCAGTTGCTCATCTCTCAGGTAACGGAAAACCCTTCGTTCCCAAGAGGGAAACTCCCCTTCGTAGGGGTTGGCCATTTCGGCCTTCGGCGGAATGGAGGACATCTTGGCCTCCACCATCGGGCGCCACTTCTCCGGAACAAAATCCCCCACCATGACCAGAATCATGCGGTTCGGCGCGTACCACCTTCGGTAGAATTCCCTCAGCTGGGGAGCGCCTAGCTTTCGGATGATCTCCGGTTCACCGACGGAAATGGCATCGGCAAAAAGTGTCTCGGCAAACAGGTGCTGGACGACTCGACGAGCAATACGCAGCGTAGGTCCATCGCGGTCGCGCACCTCGGCCAAAACAACCCCCCTCTCGCGCTCCACCTCCTCGGGAGAAATTTCCAGACCGCAGGCATAGTCGTAAAAAACCTCGAGAGCCGTTTCGAAAAGTTCCTCATCGGCCCGAGGCAAATCCAGGAAGTAGTACGTGCACTCAAGCGCGGTGGAGGCATTGAGGTCAGGCCCAAAGGCCATCCCCAGTTTCTCCAGATAGTGAACCAGTTCCCCCTTGGGGAAATGCTCCGAGCCGCAGAAGGCCAGGTGCTCCAAAAAGTGCGCCACACCTCCCGCCACCGGTCGCTCCATCAGACTTCCCGCCTGCACGCACAAGATGGCATGGATGCGCTCCTGGGGATGAGGATGGGGATAGAGCACATAGCGGAAACCATTGGCCAGGGTTCCGGCCAAAATTTCCGCATCGTCGCGCAGGTAGGATTCCAGAGGTGGAAGCGAATCCAGCCCTTCCGGCAGTGGCGCCTCCGGAACTTCTGCCACCGGTGAAGCCGAAACTCTTGATTCCTTTGGCTCAACAGGCTCGGCTTTGTCCGCCTTGTTCGAAGGCGGAGAAACTGCGTCTTCGGGCTGAAGGGAGATGAACTCCTCGGAAAGCGTTTTGGAGGAGCCAACTTCCCGGCCGGCCACATCGTTTCCCGCCCCTAGAGCACTGCAAAGGCCAAGACTGAGGCAGTAGAAGACAAATCTCCAGACTCCTAAATTTTCCCATTTTCTGTTTTGCATGACAAATTTTTTACTCTTTAACTGCTGCACGGTGAACAATTTGCCGGATAGATGGAGATGAAAAGCCTAAAAGAGACCCTTCCTGTCGGCAGAGCCGGAGGCCATTTTTCTACGGCCCGCTCTTCATTTTTCACCCAAAGTTCGCAAAAAGACCTTGTCCCTTGCCCGTGAAGAGCTAATATGAAGGCGACTGTGTTAGTGCCAACCCTCTAACCCGATGTTCTCGTTCACCGCTGTTTCACAGAAGATCACTCTGGCCGGAGCCTGGAGCGGTTTGGCGGCCCTGGTATTCTTCATGGGTGCGCAGCTCAACAGCGCCTATCGGGAATACCATCACCTGTTGCAGGTGGAGGAAGAACAGGTGCAGAAGTTGGATCAGTGGCGGCGCACTCACCAGCAACAGCAGGCCCATCTCCAGCACCTTTTGACCGATGAGGAATTCTTCGATCACATCGTCAAACAGCGCATGGGTTGCCTCCACGACGACGAAGTGCTCTTCCACTTCGAAGGCACGGTGACGAATTCGTAGATGAAAGAAGAAAATCGCTCGTTGAAAGACAGAGCAGCCGAAACGATCGAGCGTTTCGTGTGTTATGGCCAAGGCCAGGTCTTCCGCTTTTGGGATACGCTCAACGCGGAACAACGCCTCGGCCTTCTCCAGGAAGCGGAACAGCTGGACCTTCCGAAAATTTCGGAATACACCCGCCGTTTTCTCTTCCCGGAACACCACAGGACAGACAACTCCCAGGACAAAAATCTCTCCTCGCCGCCCTATCAGAATCTCCCCGAAACGGAATCCGAACAAATCGCTTGGGAAGAAGCCTATGAAGAAGGAGAAGCGGCCCTGGCCGACGGACGCGTCGCCGTCCTCACCCTCGCCGGAGGGCAGGCAACCCGTTTAGGGAGAGAAGGGCCCAAGGGCACCCTAGAGGTCACACCCGTACGGAAAAAATCCCTCTTCCAGGTCTTCGCGGAAAAAATTCGCTTTGCGGAGAAGAAGTACGGCCGGCCGATCCATTGGTTTCTCATGACCAGTCGGCAGAACCATGAGGCGACTTTGCAATTTTTCCAGCAGCACGATTCCTTCGGTGTTCAAAATCTCCACTTCTTCCAGCAGGGTCTCCTGCCGGCCGTGGATTTTCAGGGAAAGATTCTCCTGGAGGCCAAGGATCACATCGCCATGCTCCCCAATGGGAGTGGTGGGGTTATTTCGGCACTGGTCGACAGCGGCTCCATCGAGGTACTGAGGAGCTTGGGCATCGACACCATCAGCCTTTGCCATATCGAAAATCCCCTCGTCAATGTCATCGACCCCCATTTCATCGGATTCCATCTCCGGCAGAAATCCGAAATATCCTTCCGCGTGATCCAGAAGAGCTATCCGGAAGAGCCCGTCGGAGTTTTCGCCGCCCGTGAAGGGAAAACTATTTTCATCGAGTACACGAGTCTTTCGCAGGAACAGGTGCTGGCCCAGGAGCCGTCCGGTAAACTCCAGCTGCACATCGCCAATGCCGGCATCTACCTCCTGGATCGCGAGTTTGTCCAGACCCTCGGCCATAGCGATTACACCCTAACCCTCCACATAGCTAGAAAAAAGGTTCCCACGGTCGACTCCGAAGGACACCCGATTTCAGTGGATGCGCCCAATGGCCTGAAATTCGAACAGGCCCTGCCCGACCTGCTCACCCTAGCCTCCCGTTTTCTCCTGCTCGAGGGCAGACGGGAGCAGATATTCAGCCCCATTAAAAGTGCCCAGGGACTGAATTCACCCCACACCTGCCATCAGGATCAACTGAAGCTGTTCACCCACTGGCTCATCAGGGCCGGTGAGGAGATACCCACTGACGATACGGGGCTTCCACCCTTCGCCATCGAAATCAGCCCTCTCTTCGCCGACAACGAGCGGACTTTTCTCGACCAATGGGCGGCTCTGCCGCTGAAACCGAGCATCGCCGAAGGGACTTATATCGAATAGGGATTTCCCCCTCGCCGGTCTTTTTTTTCATCCGTTCCGATCCAAATTTCTACCTGTCCCATTTCAAAACGGAATGGCCCTTTTCTCAATTTTCCCTAAGCTAAGGCGAGAAAATCACATAGGAAAGAATCATTCGAGATGGAAAGTCATTACGCGCCAGCGATCCAAAGTGCCCTCGGGAAAGGCCTCCTGAGTCCAGAAGCGGCCCATCGCCTCCGAGCCTGGCTTCAGGAAACCCAACTGCCGCTCTGGGCCAGGCATTCGCTCGAAGAATTGATGCGGCAGGAGGCCTGGGAGGAGCTGCAGAATCGCTTTCGCCAGGAGCTCCACTTCGGCACCGGCGGGCTTCGGGGCCGCACCATCGGAAGCCTCTCCACCGAGACCGAGAGGGGAACGCTCTCTTCACAGGGCAGTCCCAAGCATCCGGCGGTGGGCAGCGCCTGCCTCAACGATTTCAACCTCGTCCGTGCCACACTGGCCCTCCACCGCTACTGCGCCGACTTTGGGGCCGGCCAGAAGGAGAATCGGCCCGAGGAGCTGACCCTGGTGGTCGCCCATGACGTGCGCCATTTTTCGTCCTACTTCTGCCAATTGGCTGCCCAGACCTGGGCGTTGCAGGGGGGGATCTGCTACGTCTTCGACGGCCCGCGCTCGACGCCTCAGCTGAGCTTTACGGTTCGGGAGCTCGGAGCGACGGCCGGTGTCGTCATCACCGCCAGCCATAATCCGCCCCACGACAACGGCTACAAGGCCTATTTCCGCGACGGTGCCCAGATGATCGACCCCCACGCGTCCGGCGTCATCGAGCGCTACCGCTCCCTTCCGCTGGGGGAGGTTTTGGCCACTCTGGCGCAGCTCGGGCCTTCCCCCAGGATTCGCCTCCTCTCGGCGAAGGTGGAAGAGCGCTACCTGGAGGCCCTGGAGGAGAATATTCTGGAGAAAAACATCTTCCAGCATCACCCGCCGCGACTGGTCTACACCCCTCTCCACGGCACAGGTATCCACATGGCCGAAAAATTGTTCTCCCGGCTCGGCATCGACGTCCGCTATGTCCAGGAGCAGCTCGTCCAAGATCCGCGCTTTCCGACGGTCGATTCGCCCAATCCCGAATACGCCGCCACGATGCGGCGGGCGCTCCAAATGGCCGAGGCGGAGTCCTGTGAGCTCGCCATCGGAACGGATCCCGATGCCGACCGCATGGCTCTGGGAATCCGCAACCATCGAGGGGAAATGGAGCTGCTTTCGGGTCACACGACGGCGGCCCTTCTGGCCGAATTCCGCCTTCGAAAGATGAAGCGCCTCGGCTGGTTGGCCCCCGAAGGGACGAGCCGCGCGGTGCTGATCAAGAGCCTCGTCACGACGCCCCTTCTGGAGGCCATAGCCGCCCGACATGGGGTTCGCTGCATCAACACCCTCACGGGCTTCAAGTGGATCGGGGCCAAGCTTCTCCGCTACGAAGAGGAGCTCCAGGAATACTGCCGGCAGCGAGGGAAATTTGCAGGAAATCAAAACGAAAAACCCATAGAAAATATTTGGGAAGACCGGGAGGCCCGTCGGCAGGCGATGCTGGAGGGTGGACATTTCTTCGTCTTCGGCGGAGAGGAGAGCTGCGGCTATCTGGCCAGCGACCGCGTCCGGGACAAAGATGCCCATGCGGCCCTGCTCATGGCCTGTGAGATGCTTACTGACCTGGCCCGGGAGGGAAAATCCGTCGCCGATTTTCGGGACGAAATTTACCGGCAATACGGCTACTTCGGCGAATCCGTCCTCAACATCGGCTTCGAAGGCGAAGAAGGGGCGAGGAAAATTCAGAAAATCCTCCGCTCGTACCGCGAATGCCCGCCGGAGGAATTTTTGGGCATCCCCATCACCCGGCGGCAGGATTTCGCCACCGCCACCCTGAGCGATGAGGAAGGAGAGCCCTTCCCGCCGGAAAATTTCCTCTTCCTCACCCTGGCCCAGGGCTACCGCTTCGCCGTACGCGGCAGCGGGACGGAGCCCAAGCTCAAATTCTACCTCTTCGGCCAGAAGGAGTTCTCCGGGAAAGAGACTTTGGATGAAGCCAAAGCCGAGGTGGAGGAAGGTCTGGCCCTCCTGAAGTCCGAGCTCCAGTCGGACGCCCTGCGGCGCAGTGAGTCTTCCCCATTGGGCTGATCTTCTCAGCTGAGCTTAAAATCCAGATGATCGGACTCAATCGTAGGCAACTTGGCCCCGATCGGCCCCCATCGGTGGTCTGTTTTTCTGCCGCCTTTGCGCCCTAGGGGGATAGCTGGCTTTGGGAGGGTGGGTGGGGAGCTGGCTTTCGATTCCTCCGGAATCGGGCCCGCTACGCGGGCCGCCCCGAAGGGGTGGACGTAGTCCACCCTCTCGGGGCAAAGCCAGCCCCAAGCCAGCTATCCCCCTGAAGCGCGACCCGCGCAGCGGGCCGGAGCCCGTTTGGGGCTGCCTTTGCGCCGAAGCCCCCGAAGGGGGCTTCGGCGGAGGCCCGCCTTCGGCGGGCCGCTTCCTTCGGAAGCCAAAGGCAGCCCCGAAGGGCTCCAAAGGCGGCAGACCCAAGCACGGGCTCGGTCTCCATTCCGAGAGCGA
>JAIRLG010000090.1 GCA_031259625.1 Puniceicoccales bacterium | reverse complement strand
AGGGGGGGGTCGAGTAAACGGTGGGGGTGAATTTGTGTGGTGGGGTTGGTTGGGGGGCCCGCCGCTTTGGGGGGGGGGGGGCGCGGCGCTCCGCGCCCCCCCCCCCCCCGCACGGCCCGCGGAGCGGGCCGGAAGCCGGAGGCTTCCAAAGGCGGCGGCCTGAAGAGGACGGCAGCCCGGAACCTGGACGAGTGCCATCCTCGGCTGAAAGGGGCCTTCAAATGGCCTTCGGGTTCTCGGCTGAAGGGGGCCTTGGGACTTTTGTGGGCCTTCGGGCCTTTGACCAAGCCTTCGGTTGGAATGGAAGTGCCTTTGGCTGGGCGCCTTCGGGCCTTTGGCTAGGTCTTCTGTTGGGATGGAAGAGTGGCCCTTGGCCAGGGCGGAGCGGGGAGAGGGATCAGGAGCCGGAGAGCTTCCAGTCGAGGAGCTCGCTGCGGATGGAGCGGTGGCCCTGCCAGGATTCCCAGAAGAGGCGGATGGCCAGGTCAAGGGGGCGCTTGGCGGGGGGGATCCGCCGGGTGCCGTTCCAGTAGAGGCAGGGGAGCGGGGCCTGGGCCTCGCGCTTCAGGAGGAGCCGGAGGTGCTTTCTGTTCTTCCCGAAGGGCTCGGCCGCCCGGTCCAGATGAACCCCCTTCAGGGCGAAAACGGGCTCCGGATTGTCCTGGCCGAAGGGGCGCAGGTTTTCCAGATCCGCCAGAAAGGGCCCGTCGATGTCCTCCAGCGAAAGGGTTTGGGCGATGAGCAGCTCGTCCCCGGCGCCCGAGAGCTTTTGCCGAAAAGCCCGGACGGATTCCTGAAAAGCCTTTTGGAAGAGCGGGACATTTTCTGGCTTGAGGGAAATGCCCACCGCCAGGGGATGGCCGCCCCAGGACTCCAGCAGGGAGGCGCAGGGGCTTAGGATTTCGACCAGGTCGTAGCCCGCCACGCTGCGGCCGGAGCCCTTGGCGAGCCCGCGTTCCTCGCCGAGGACGACGCAGGGCCGGCGGTGGTCTCGGGCGAACTTGCCGCAGACGATGCCGACGATGCCGGAGTGCCAGCCCGGGTTGGAAAAAAATATCCCGGGCAATTCCTCGCTCTGGCGAAAGAGTTCCTCCGCCTCCGCCAAAATCCCCCGTTCGATCCGCTGCCGTTCGGCATTCATCTCGTCCAGGGTCTGGGCGAGGGGCCTCGCCTCCTCGAAATTTTCGGCCAGGAGCATCTGGACCGGCAGGACCGCATCCGCCAGGCGACCGCTGGCGTTGATCCGTGGGCCGAGCTTGAAGGCGATGTCCTCCGGCGCGGCGGCCTGGGCCTCCGGCATCTGGGCGACGCGGCAGAGTGCCTCGAGGCCCGGACGCCGCTGGCGGGCGAAGTCGCCCAGGCCGCAGTGGGCCAGGATGCGGTTTTCCCCCACCAAGGGGACGAGGTCGGCGATCGTGCCCATGGCGACCAGGTCCAGCTCCTGGCGGATCGGGTAGCTCAGGGCCCGGGGATCCTCCTGGGCCCGCCGGTGCTTTAGAAACCCGTGGATGAGCTTGAAGACCAGTCCGGCGCTGCAGAGGGACAGCCAGGGCGGATGGGCTGCCACGTCGAAGATGTGGGGATTGACCAGGACGCAGTCCGCCGGCAGGGCGTCGTTGGACTGGTGGTGATCCAGGATCAGCACCTCGATGCCGTCGGCCCGCAGGCGCCGTACCTGCTCCACCGCATTGGTGCCGCAGTCCAGGGCCATGACCAGGCGCGGCGAGGATTGCCGCCGCAGGCGCTCGACGATTTCGTCCGACATGCCGTAGCCCTCGGTGAAGCGCCGGGGGATGAAGTACTGCGGCTCCAGGCCGAAGTGCCGGAGCAGGCGGACGAGTAGGGTGACGCTGGTGATGCCGTCGACGTCGTAGTCGCCGATGATGCTGAGGGCCCAGCGCTCCTGGACGGCGCGCTCCAGCAGCTGGACTGCCTCCCGCAGGTGGGTGATGGCAAAAGGGTCGGCCAGCTGGGAGAGCTGGGGGTGGAGAAAATCCTCCGCCTCCTGCGGCGTCCGAATCCCTCGGCTGCTCAGGATTCGGGCGATGATGGGGTGGATGGAGCGCTGGCCGTAGAGCCTTTCCGCCGCTTCCTCACTCACCTCCAGCCATCGCCAATCCACCGTCCATCGCTCCTCTCAGGCCGTGGGATCCGCTTCCATTTTCGCCTGGCTCGGGAGCAGTTCGTGGGCCTCCACGTGCCGCCGGTCGCCCCGGTGCCAGCCGTAGAAAATCGGGGTGGCGATAAAGATGGAGGAGAAGGTGCCGACGACGATGCCGAGGCTGAAGAGCAGCGCCAGGTCGCGGACGATGCCCAGGCCGAAGCAGAGCAGGGTTAGGGACGACAGGAGCGTGGTGATGCTGGTCAGCAGCGTGCGGGATAGGGTGCGGTTGATGGCTAAATTGATGACCTCGTAAAGCGAGAGGAAGGGGTTGAGCCGGAGCTCCTCCCGGATGCGGTCGAAGACGATGATCTTGTCGTTGATGGTGTAGCCGAGGGTCATGAGGATGGCGGCGATCATCGGAGCCGAGAACTGGCGGCCCAGCAGCACGTACAGGCCGAGCGTGACCCAGGCATCGTGGAGCGTCGACAGCAGCGCGCCGATGCCGTAGCCCATTTCGAAGCGGAGGGCGATGTAGATCAGGATGCCGACGAGGGCGAGGGTCACCGACAGCAGGGCGTTCCAACGCAGGGATTGGCTGACCGAGGCCCCGATGCGGCTCTCGCGGATGAGGCCGAGCTGGGCATCCGGGTAGTGCCTCTGCAGCGCCTGGACGGTGGGGCGGCCCTGGCCCATTTCGGTTTGGATTTTCAGGAGCTCCGTCGTCTCGCCGATGGCGCTCTGGTAGGTCGGAATCACCTCGCCCAGTTCTTCCGAGTCCGCCACGGACTGGATCTCGCGAAGGCTCAGCTTCTGGTCGAACTGCAGCAGCACCTCATCGCCGCCGCGGAAGTCGATGCCGTAGGCGCGGCCACCGCGGACGAGCAGGGCGAGGGAACCGGCCAGCAGAAGGGTAAAGGACAGGATATAGGCCGGCTTGCGGAGGCGGAGGAAGTCCCAGGACGTGGGCGGAATCCAGGCCGGCGGGACGAGCCGCTTCCAACCGGCGGCGATGCCGAGCTCCATCAGGAAGCGGCTGCTGAAAAGGGCGCAGAACATCGTGGCGAAGAGGCCGATGGCCAGGATGACCCCGAAGCCACGCACCGGCCCCGTGCCGAGCCAGATGAGGATTGCGGCCGTGAGCAGCGAGGTCAGGTTGGAGTCCAGAATGGTCGCGAGGACCCGCCGGTAGCCCTCCCGCAGGGCCGGCAGGGCCTGTTTCCCCCGCCGCAGCTCCTCCCGAATGCGCTCCAGGATGAGGATGTTGGCGTCGACCCCCATCCCGATGGTCAGGATCAGCGCCGCGATGCCGGGCAGGGTCAACGTGGCCCCGATGTTGGCGGTGATGCCCAGCACCAGGAGAGCGTTGAGGCCCAGGGCCAGGACGGCGAGGAAGCCGGCGAAGCGGTAGTAGACCGCCATGAAGAGGATGACGATGCCGATGCCCACCAGCGAGGCCCGGATCGAGCTGCTGCGGGCGTCGTCGGCCAGCGAGGGCCCGATCTCGTTGAGCTCCGCCACGTGCAGGGCGAATTCCAGCGGGTTGTTGAGGACATTGCTCAGCTCGATCGCCTCCCGTTGGGAGAAATCCCCCGAAATGCTCGCCTGGCCGCCCTCGATGGCCTGCCGGATGACCGGTGCCGAATAGGGCTTGCCGTCGAGGACGATGGCCAGCTGGTGCCCGACGTTCCGGCGGGTGACTTCGGCGAAGCGCTCCCGACCCTCGGCGGTCAGGCTCAGGCTGATCTCGTAGCCGCCGTAGGCATTGATCATCACCTGGGCGCTCTGGACGGATTTGCCGGTCATCTCTGGAACACGCCTAATGAAGTAGGGGATCTTTTGGATCTGACCCGTCTTGGAGTCTTCCCGCTCCAGGGCGAGCAGTTCATAGCCCAGCGGCGGGGTGTCGGAGAAGCTTTCGGGACGCTGCTGCGGGTGGACGAGGCGGAACTCCAGCTTCGCTGGCTTCTTGAGCATGTCGATGACCTCGGGATTGTCCTTGGTGGAGATGCCCGGGAGCTGGATCTCGATCTGGCGCTCGCCGCGGGCCCGCAGGATGGGCTCCACCACGCCCAGGCCGTCGATGCGCCGGGACATGATCTCGATGGCTTTGGCGAGGGGCATTTCCGTCCGGGCGCCGGAGGTATTGGCCTGCTCGTCGATCTCCAGCACGAAGGACACTCCGCCGGCCAGGTCGAGGCCCCGGGGCAGGGAGCTCTGGCATTCCTTCAGAAGGGCGCGGAGCAGAATGCCGTTGCGCCGCTCGAGGTTCCTGAGGTCGCCGAGCCGGATGTCCGGGAAAAATCGGGCCAGGTCGATCGCCTCCTCCTGGGCCAGGCGCTGCAGGGCGAGGTAGAGCGTGGGTTCGTGCCCTGCCGCCACTGCCTCCCGGGCTCGTTGGAGCAGGGTCTGGAAGCCCTCCCCCTCGGCCCTGGCCCGGTGCTGGATGAATTCGTCGAAGGGCCGTGAGCGCAGGGGACAGAGGCTGTGCCCGGACCACAGCAGGAGAAAGAGGGAGAGAATACCCTTGGACCAGAGAGACTTTTTCACGGTTGGGCTGGGTTCATCTTTCCTTTATTTTTTCGCCGCCTTTGCGGCACCAGGGCGAGGAAAAGGGATTTCCTCGCTCCGGCGCCGGTGGGCCCTGCGGCTTCGCCGCGGGCTCGAGCCCCTTTGGGGCTCCAAAGGCGGCGAAAACCGTGCGTGTGAAAAGATTGCGGAAACAGCGCGCGCGATGGCCCCTGGCTTCGCCAGGTAGGCGCTCCCGCTCCCGCGGGAGCACCTTCGCCGCGGGCGGCCGCCTCCGGCGGCCCCCCCCTGCGGCGGGCCATCGCGCGCGCCCATGAATACAAAGGCTCCCGCCGGAGCTCTCCCGCGGCCCTCCGCGGCCCGAAACTCCTGCGGCTCATCTCTGAGCTTCCGGGCATTTCGCTCTCTG
>JAIRLG010000016.1 GCA_031259625.1 Puniceicoccales bacterium | reverse complement strand
GCCCGCTGCCTTTGAATCCCGAAGGGATTGGCCCGCGGAGCGGGCCCCAAGAGACCCACGGTGGTGGGTCTCTTGCAAAGGCAGCGGGAGAAAAACAACCCCACTTCCGGCCCTCCACTCCTTTTCCCTAGCCCACCGCGCCCTCCACCTCGAGCTCGATGAGGCGCTTGAGCTCCACGCCGTACTCCATCGGGAACTCGCGCAGGAGCTCGTTGACGAAGCCGTTGACGCTGAGGCTCAGGGCCTGGGCCTGTGGAATGCCGCGCTGCCGGAGGTAGAAGAGCTGCTCCTCGCTGATCTTCGAAACGCTCGCCTCGTGCTGGACGCAGTTGCGATGACCCTGGACGCGCAAGGTGGGAAAGGTGGCGCTGCGGCTCCGGGCATTCAGGAGCAGGGCATCGCACTGGGTGCGGTTTTGGCAGCGTCCGTCGGCGGGCCGGATGTCGACGAAGTTACGAGCGGAGGTGGTACCGCTGCCGAGGGAGATGGATTTGGAAATAATTTGGGAACTCGTATGCCGGCCGAGATGGATCATCTTGGCGCCGGTGTCCTGCCACTGCCCCTCGCGGGCGACGGCGATGGAGAGCACTTCGCCCCTGGCCCGTTCGCCCTGCAGGAGGATGCAGGGGTACTTCATCGTCAACTTCGAGCCGATATTGCAGTCGATCCAGCGGATCTCGGCCCCCTCGTGGGCGACGCCGCGCTTGGTGACGAGGTTGAAGACATTGCGCGACCAGTTCTGGACGGAGATGTACTGCAGCTTGGCGCCGGGCAGCACCACCAGCTCGACGACCGCCGAGTGCAGCATGGCCCTGGAGGAAGAGGGTGCCGTACAGCCCTCCATATAGCTCAGTTCGGCCCCTTCGCCGACGACGATGAGGGTACGCTCGAACTGGCCGGAATTCTCGGCGTTGATGCGGAAATAGGCCTGCAGGGGCTGGGAGACCTTGAGTCCGGGCGGGACGTAGATGAAGCTCCCGCCGCTGAAAACGGCGCTGTTCAGCGCGCTGAACTTGTTGTCCCCCACGGGGACGACTCGGCCGAAATGCGGGCGGAAGATCTCCGGATAACGGGCGAGGCCCTCGGAGGAGCTGACGAAAATGACCCCCTGGGCCCGTAGGCGTTCCTGGATGCGCGCGTAGGCCGCTTCGCTGTCGAACTGGGCCTCGACGCCGGCCAGGAATTTCTGCTCCTGTTCCGGAATGCCCAGGCGCTCGAAGGTCCGTTTGACCTCCGGCGACAGCTCTTCCCAGGACTGTCGGCTCTCCGTCCCCTGGGCGAGGTAGTAGTGAAAATCCTCGAATCGCAGCTCCCGCAGAACGGCCGGTGCCCATTCCAAGGGCATGGGCTTTTGGAGAAAAATATCCAGGGCCTCGTGCCGCCACCGGCGGATCCAGGGCTCCTCTCCCTTCGCATCGGAGATGTAGTCCAGCGTCGCGTGCGACAGCCCCCGACCCGCATCCAGGGAGTAGTTTAGGGCATAGCGAAAATCGCCCTTCGTCTCCTGCTCATCGGTAATACTTTTGGGAAATTTCATGGGGAAATAAAGCTCGAGTAACCCGAGCGCTCGACCCGTTCGATGAGCTCCTGGTGGCCGCTGCGGACGATCCGGCCGTTGAGGAGGATGTGGACCCGATCCGGCCGCAGGTGCTGTAGGAGGCGGGGGTGGTGGGTGATGATCAGCCCTCCCATCCCGCTCTCCCTTCGGAGTTCGTCCAGGCTATGGGCCATCGTTTTCGTCGCATCGGCATCGAGGCCACTGTCGATTTCGTCGAGGAGGGCGAAGCGGGGATGCAGCATCAGCATCTGCAGCAGCTCGCAGCGCTTTTTCTCCCCACCGGAAAAGCCGACGTTGAGGGAGCGCGCGCTGAAGCTATGTTCGAGGGATAGGGCATCCAGGCAGCGGTAGAGGTGGGCGTAGAACTCGGTGGCCGAGAAGTGTTCTCCCGGACCCTGGTGCGCCTGGACGGCTGCCCGCAGGAAATTCGCGACGCTGAGGCCCTCGATCTCCACCGGATTCTGAAAGGCGAGAAAAATTCCCATTCGGGCGATGCTGTCCGGCGATTGGCCGCAGAGCGGATTTCCGTCAAAGGAGATGTCGCCCTGAAGAACGCGGTAATCGGGATGACCGGCGATGGCCTTCGACAGCGAGCTCTTGCCGGCCCCGTTGGGCCCCAGGAGCGCGTGCATCTCCCCCCCGGGCACTGCGAGGGAAAAGTCCCGTAAAATGGTTTTCTCCTCGACCTGCAGGGACAGCCCTCGGACGCAAAGCCCAGAATCCATGAGCCCATCAGGATGATGAGGCCCATCGGGATGACAAGGGAATCCCGAAGGCAAAGACAGAATCCCAAGAGGCGAAGGCGATTGGCTTCCCTTCCGGCCTGAGGCTCAAACTTCCGGCCTGAGACACGGCGCAGACCTATGCCCACGTGGCTCCCGTGAAAAAATCCACCGGCAGGTCCATCCGAGAGGCTGGGGAACTCAGCTGTGGCGCGATGGCCCCTTGGCCAAGGCCAAGTACGGCGCTCCCGCG
>JAIRLG010000008.1 GCA_031259625.1 Puniceicoccales bacterium | reverse complement strand
AGTATGGAGCAGAACCTGCTCTCGATGCCGCTCGGTATAGCCTCTGTGCCGCTCTTCGGCCTGTCGGCCTGCCTCAAATCCGACCGAGAGGTGGATTGCACCGGCACCAACGGCATGCGCTGGCTGGCGGAAGGCAATCCCCGGGCCCCATGGATGGGCCGTTCCCAGCTTCAGGATGGGGACTATGTGTCCCCCAATCCCATGATTCCCATCATCGGCGAGGCCAGGCTTTCCAACTGGCACTGGTCGGCCAGGTGGCTGCCGGTGGCCGGTTTTACTGATTTGAACAGCCTTCCGCCGGAAAACCATTTTTCCGACGTCCTCTTCGATGTTCCCCGGAAGGATTTCGGCGTTTTGAACCTGGCCTTTCTGCAGCACGCCAATGTCACGCCCTTCGGCTATCACCCGGCCTATGCCATCGGCAATTCCCTCCAGCCGCCGCGCGTCGCGAGGGAGGCTAGTTTTCGAAAGAATTCCGCCGGCTCGCTGTGGCCTTCCCATCACAAGGTGGAAATGCTCTACGATTATTCCTACCTGCTCAACCGGGCCCTCTGGGACAGCTATTTCCTCTCGGCGCTGAAGGATGGGGAATCGCTCAACCCGCGGCTGCGGCCCTGGAAGGCGAAGGAAAATTGGGGCGGCCTTTTCGATCCCTGGAATGACAGGGCATCTCGGCTCTGCCTCCACGGCGCATTCAATGTCCACAGCACGTCGGTACCCGCCTGGTTCGCGGTGCTCTGCGGGCTCGACGATGCCTCGGAGGACGAGGTCTCCTTCGGAAGATTTCCGGCCCGGAGCACGGGGAGGATTTCGCTCTCGCGGGATCAGCTGTGGTCCTTGGCCGAGGAGATCGTCGGGGAGGTGAAGCGGCGCGGCATTTTTTCCGGCGTGGCCGATTTCGTCAATCGCCGACGGGTCGGCAAGAGTTCTTCCAGAGCGGCCCAGGGCCTCAAGGGGGCCCTGCAGGCGGCCATCGATGCGAGTCTGCACGGCGCTGAAGTGCCGGTGAGTTCCACCAGGAATGTGGCCGGTTTTGACGACGAGGCGGCCAGCGGCGATCGCTCCTTCGGCCGACCAAACTACCTGATGCAGGCGGACCTGCTGCAGTCGCTGGGAAGCTTTCTGACGGCCCGAGGGGATACTTTTACGATTCACGTCTGCGCGGAGCTGCTCAGCCCGCAGGGGCAGAGGATCCGCGGCCTCCAGGCCGATGTAAGGGCCCAGAGAATGCCGGACTACCTAGATCCAAGTGATCCCCAAAAGGGAAGAAAGTTCCTCCTGGGCCCCATCCGCTGGTCGAGGTAGGGGGAATTTCAGCCGTTTTCCTCCGGAAATTCTCCGCCGTTTGTCTCCATCGCAATGGGCGTTGGTGTTCGGGAGAATTCTCCGCCATTTGCCTCTACCGGATGGACGGCAACGCTCGGGGAAGTTTCTCCGCCGTTTGTTTCCGCCGGTGATTTGTCTGGGGGCCGCCTTTGGGCCCGAAGGGCCCAGGCGCCCGCGCCGCAGGCGCGGGCGCCGCGTGGGGGGAAGGGAAAGTCCCTTTCCCTTCCCCTCACGCAAAGGCGGCCCCAGCAAAGACCAAACCAACACTCATCACCTCTAAAGCCTATTGACGAAGAAATACGCCCCCACCACCCCCAATGCCCGTTGCCGCAGACCCAGATGATCGATGGAGAAGGACCATTGGCTGATGGACATCCGGACACTTGGATAAATTCACCGGATGAAACTTGACCTCGGAACCGGCTTTTTTTTCCTCTCGGCTCCAGATGAACGTGGAGGGTTGGGATTCTGTTTTTTCCTCTCCGGAGTTCGGGATGCTGCTCAAGACCCTCTGCTTCCTGGCCCTGGTGGCGCTGGGGGGGTGTCTGCTGGTCTATTTCCACCGGCGGCGCTGGTTCCTGCGAGGGGACCTGTCCCTCCCGGGGAAGCGAGGGGAGGAGCGCATCGAGATCCTCGACCGGAAGTGGCTGGGGAACCGGCAGTACCTGAGCCTGGTTCGCTGTGGGCAGAAGAGGGTGCTCGTCGGCATCAGCCGCGACCGCATCGTGCGGCTCCTGGAGCTCGGGCATGAGGCGGATGAGTCCGCCTGAGAAGGCTTGGGGTTTTGACTGAGGAAGCCTAGGGGTTTTGAGGATTGGGGTTGAGGGTCTGCCGGCTGGCTTTGCCCGAAAGAAAGGCCGTCCCGGCCTTTCCTTCGGGCGGCCCGCGTAGCGGGCCCGATTTCTCCGAAATCGAAAGCCAGCCGGCATGGAAGTCTAGTCACTTGATAAATCTAGCCACCTGATTTTGGTTTGGGGCTGTAGTTTGGGGCTGCCTTTGCGCCGAAGCCCCCTTCGGGGGCTTCGGCGGTGGCCCGCCTCCGGCGGGCCGCTTCCTTCGGAAGCCAAAGGCAGCTCCAAAATAACCCGTCGCTATTTTATCCTTTCCACCGGCCGGAGGCTCTTTCTATGCCGGCGGTGACATGCCGAAGAGGCTATGTCGACGAAGACCTTGTCCTTATGTCGATGGTGACTTTTACGCCGGCGATGACCTATACCGACGATGACTTTATCCTCATACCGACGATGATTTTATCCCTATGCCGGTGG
>JAIRLG010000077.1 GCA_031259625.1 Puniceicoccales bacterium | reverse complement strand
ATCGCCAAATGGCTCCGGCGCAGTTCCTTCACCTGGCATCGGCGTTCGGAGGGGCCTGGCCCGGCCGGAGCCGACGTGGAGCTGGTCGACACGACGGGTGAGCTGGAGCAGCTGGCCCGGGCGGGCGATGTCGCCTTCATCGGCAAGAGCTGGGGCCCGCATCGCGGTGGCCAGAATCCCCTAGACGCGGCCTTTGCGGGTCTTCCCCTGATCTACGGGCCCCACCTGGACAATTTCAGAACACTGGGCACGGCGCTGGAGGAAGAGGGGGTGGCCTGGACGGTGCACAACCGGGAGGAGGGCCTGGAAAGGCTCCGGTGGCTGCTGAAAAATCCTTCGCTGCGGTGGGAAATAGCTGCCCGTCTTCGGCGATGGGCCTGCCGACAGGCCGGGGCGACGGAGAGGGTTTGGGATAAAATCCTCCGGCACTTTGCACTTGAAAATGGAGGTTGAACCCGTGAGCCGGACGGCGGCTGTTCTCTCGAATGAGGCGGGTGCTCCGGCCGCCATGGCCCGTCGGCCCCGTCGGAGGGGGCCGACGGCGGCGTTCCTCCGGAACGCCGCCCTTTGCGGAGCAAAGGGGGCCATGGCGGTCGGAGGCGACAGGGCCTTTTTATTTCCAAGACCTCAGGTTCTTCTTCGAGTCATTGGGATCGATGGACCCAATTGCCAGGTCGCAAATCCTCCGGCACTTTGCGCTTGAAAATGGGGGTTGAACCCCTGAGCTGAACGACGACTGTTCTCTCGGTTTTATGGAAGCTCTGCCCGACCTGCTGCGGCGTATGGCCCAGCTGCGGATCCTCGTCATCGGAGATGTCATGCTGGACCACTACATCTCCGGTGAGGTGTTCCGCCTCTCGCCTGAGGCGCCGGTGCCGGTGATTGCGGTCGAGCACGAGCGCCATGCGCTGGGGGCCGCCGCGAATGTCGCCCACAATCTCTCTTCCCTGGGCATTCGGACTCAAATCTGGGGCAGCTGGGGGCGGGATGCTCCGGGCCTCCTGCTGGAAGATTTGCTGCAAAAGGCCCAGGTCAACCCCGTCGATGGCAGCGCGGAGCCCGGGGTACAGACCATTCTCAAGACGCGCATCGTGGCCCGGCAGCAGCAGCTCTGCCGCCTGGACCGGGAGGAGGCTCCGGAGCATTATCGGAAGGATTTGGGCCGAGCCGCCACGGCCGCTCCGCTCGAGAAGGCCCTGGCCGAAGTGGATGCGGTGATCCTGTCCGACTACGCCAAGGGGCTCATCGACCAGCCCTGCGTCGACTTCGTCGCGGACTACGCCCGCAGGCGGCGGAAGATCCTGGCCTGGGATCCCAAGCCGAAGCACGCGCTGCGTTTTCCCTACCTCACGCTCATGACCCCGAATCGCTCGGAGGCCTTTGCCCTGGCCGGCGAGCCGGAGGAGCATCGGCAGTTCCCGGCGGAGCGCATCTGCCAAAAGATTTTTGAGCGCCATCGTCCGGAATACCTGCTCATCACCCTGGGGGAGGAGGGCATGCTGCTGAGCCGGCAGGGAGAGTTGATCTCCCGCATCCCGACCTACGCGCAGGAGGTTTTTGACGTTTCGGGGGCGGGCGATACGGTGGTGGCCCTCCTGACGGCGGCCCTGGCGGCCGAGGCTTCGCCGGAGGAGGCGGCCCATCTGGCCAATCGGGCGGCCGGCCTCGTCGTGGCGAAGCGGGGAACGGCGGTGGTGACGCCGGCGGAGCTCATGGGCTCGTTTTAATCTTTGAATGCCCTCCATCGCCAAAAGAGAGGAGCGGGGCATAGTCCATGAGCTCGTTTTAAGCTTTGAATTTCCCCCATCGCCAAAGGAGGGGAGCGCGGGGCACATAGTCCATGGGTTCGTTTTAGGCTTTGAATTTCTCCCCCATCGCCCATAAAGGAGGGGAGCATATGGTCATTAAACCTAAAATTCGCGGCTTCGTCTGCGTGACGGCCCATCCGGAAGGCTGCCGGGAACACGTCCGGGAGCAGATGGCCTATGTGCAGAAGCAGGGCGTGATTACCGGGATGCCGAAGAAATTTCTCATCATCGGCTCCTCCACCGGCTATGGATTGGCGAGTCGCATCGTGGCGGCCGTGGGCTGTAGGGCGGACAGTATCGGCGTGTTCTTCGAACGGCCGGAGGAGGCGGACCATCCGGCTTCGGCCGGCTTCTACAACGCGCGGGCGCTGGATGCCTATGCGCGGGCCGAGGGCCTACGGTCCGAAAGCCTCAACGGCGATGCGTTTTCCGATGCGGTCAAGGAAGAGGCCATCGGGCTCATCCGCCGGCATCTGGGGCAGGTGGAGGCCGTCATCTACAGCCTGGCCTCTCCGCGGCGGACGGATCCCAGAACCGGCGAGACCTACCGCTCGGTGCTGAAGCCCATCGGTCAGCCCTTTCACGGCAAGACCGTCTATACCGACAAGAAGGAGGTCGGGGAAATCCATCTGGAGCCCGCTGACGAGGCGGAGATCCGCGAGACCATTCGGGTCATGGGCGGCGAGGACTGGCGGCGCTGGCTGGAGGCCCTGCGGACGGCCGGTGTTTTGGCCAGAAATGTTCAGACCTGGGCCTATTCCTACATCGGGCCCGAGCTGACCCGGCCCATCTACGCCGACGGGACGATCGGGCGGGCGAAGCGGGATTTGGAGGAGACGGCCCGGCGCATCACGGAGGATCTGTCGGACCTGGAGGGTCGGGCCTTCATCGTCATCAACAAGGCCGTCGTGACACAGGCCAGCTCGGCGATCCCGGTGGTGCCGCTCTACATGGCCATTCTGTTCAGGGTGATGAAGCAGAAGGGCCTGCACGAGGACTGCATCCAGCAGATGGATCGCCTCTTCCGCGAGCGGCTGGCGGGCGAGCAGGCGCTCCGGGATGCCGAGGGCCGCATCCGCCTGGACGATTGGGAGATGCGCCTCGACGTGCAGGAGGAGGTGAGGAGAATTTGGCCGCAGATCACCACCGAGAACCTGGAGGAGCTTTCCGATTTTGCCACTTACCAGCAGGATTTCCTGAAACTCTTCGGCTTCGGCTTCCCCCAGGTGGACTACGAAGCGGACGTCCCGCTGGGGGCCGGTATTCCTCCAGGTATCAGCTGATGGGGGTCGTAAAAGGCCTCCAGAGCCAGTGTTCACTGGTCCTCGCTTTCTTCGTTCTCCCGCCGGCGATCCGCGCTGGGCCTCCGGCCCAGCGCCTGCTGCGCTCCGCGCAGCAGCAAAACTTAAAAGTTTTGGGATCGCCGGCGGGAAAAACAAGACCGAGACCAAAAACCCTCCTGGAGAAAAAGCCCTAAAAATGGAGCGAAAACCCTAAACGCAAAGCGAGGGGAGTTTGGGCTTTCTCTCCGAAGACGGCGAAGGGAGGTTTTCTATTAAAACGGGAGGCTTTTCTACTAGGATGGAATGCTTTTTATTAAACGGGCACTTTTTCTCGCCACTTCGCGGTTTACGAAGGTTTGGCCGTTGCTTCATTAGCGCCTTTCAGCCTTATGCCGGAATTGCGCTCGGGGCAGCTCCAGACTCAGCGGCGGGTCCTGCTGCCGGCCTTAATTCCCTCGCTGCACCAGCTGCAGTCGCCGTGGCCGGAGCTGGAGCTGGAGCTGCGGCAGTTCTGGGAGAGCAACCCCTGCGTCGACCTCGTCGTTTCGCCGGGAGAGGCGGGAGACATGGACTGCGGAGCGGCCTCGGCCGGAGGAGGGGGGAACTGGGCGGAGCAGCTGGCCGGTCGGGAATCGCTGGAGAATCACTTGGCCCGCCAGGTGCCGGAGCTGGGGGAGGAGGAGAAGAAGATCTTCTCCTTTCTCGTCTCGCATCTCGACGAGCGCGGTTATCTGAGGGAGTCGACGGAGGAGCTGGCCCGGGCGAGTCCCTGGACGGCCGAGGCCCTGGAATCCGTGCGAGAGATCCTATGTTCGCTGGAACCCAAGGGGATCGGCGCCCGGGATACGGTCGACTGCTGGCTGGCGCAGGTGGCAGGGGAACGGGCCCCGCTGCGGGAATTTCTGCGGCTCAACCGGGAGGACCTTCTGGCCAAGCGCTACGGCCGCATCCTTCGGCGGATGCACTGGGATCGCCGGCAGCTGGCCCAGGCCCTGCGGGGACTGCGCGGCCTGGCGACGGCCCCGCTGAAGACCTGGTCGGAGGATGGGGCTCTGCGGCGCGTACCGGATCTCTATTTTTCGAGCGATGAGGCGGGGAACTGGCAGCTGCGCCTGGCGTCGGAAGCCTATACGCTGCGCTGGAGCGAGGGCTACAAGGATTGGCTGGCCGACAAAGAACGGCGGAGCGACCGAACGGCGATGGCCTATTTTCGTACCCAGCGGCAGCTGGCCCAGCGCTGGATGCACGCGCTGTCGCGGCGGACGGCGACGCTGCGGCGCATCGGCGAGTCTATCCTGGAAAAGCAGCGCCCGTTCTTCGAAGAAGAAGATCATCCGCTGCAGGCCTGGCCCCAGAAGGAGGCGGCGGGGGAGCTGGGCCTGAATCCGGCCACGCTCTGTCGGGCCCTGCGGGGCAAGTACGCCGCCCTGCCCTGGGGAACGCGGGCCCTGGTCGATTTTTTCCCGGGCTCCTGGCGGGGTGGCAATTCGAAAATTCCCCTCCCGCAGATTCGCCGGCAGCTCCGGGAGTGGATCGCGGCGGAGGACAGGGAGAAACCTCTGAGCGACGGGGCCCTCGCGGAAAAATTTCGGGAGGAGCTGGGCTGGCCCATTCCCCGCCGAACCGTGGAGGCCCATCGCCGGCGCTGGGGCATTGCCCCTTCCAACGACCGCAGATACGGCCTGTAGTTATGCTGGAGCCGGAGATTTGGCCGAGGTTCACGCCGGGGCAGTGGGTCGGGGGGAAACGGCCGCCGGTGGCGGGCCCCTTCTGCCACGACAGCCGCCGGTGTCGAGAGGGGGAGGTCTTCTTGGCCCTCAGAACTGAGCGGGCGGATGGCCATGCCTTTGGGGCCGATGCGCAGCGCCGGGGAGCGGTGGCCGCCATCGTGGAGTCCTACCGGCAGGAGCTGGCCCTGCCGCAGTTCCTCGCCCCGTCCGTCCCACAAGCGGCGCAGGCTCTGGCCCAGGCCCATCGGCTCCGGTGGGGGGAAAACGGCCGCCGTCCCCTGATGGCCATCGCCGGGAGCTACGGCAAGACCACGACGAAGGACATGCTGGCGCTGCTGCTGGGCCCCCAGACCCTGGCCACCTGCGGGAATGAGAACAATGCCCTGGGCATTCCCCTGAACCTGAGCCGGCTGGGGCCGGAGTACGCCCAGGCCGTCATCGAGATCGGCATTGACCGTCCGGGGAAGATGGCGCTCGCGTCGGCGCTGACGCGGCCCCAACTGGGGGTGATGACGGGCATCGCCCCGGTGCACGCCGTCCATTTCCGCTCGACGGAGGAGCTGGTGCGGGAAAAGCTGATCCTCCTGCACGAGGTCCAGGCCTCGGGTGGCAAGACCTATTTCCCCGCCGCCTGCCTGCGCCGGGCCCCCTTTCGCGCTCTGGCCGGCGCCGCCATCGTCCTCGTCTTTCGGAAGGAAGAGGAAAGTTTGGCCCGAGGTCTCCCCTCGGTCGTTTCCTGCGAGCTGCGGGAATCCGGCTCGGAGCTCCGGCTCGATTGGGGAAGAGGGGGTGAGGAGGTCTATGCCATCCCCTCCCTGTCGCGGGGGCAGGCCCGAAGCCTGGCCCTGGCGCTCTGCGTGGCGGGGGACTTGAACTACGCTCGGGAGGAGCTGCAGGAGCGCCTCCGGCTATGGCGGCCTCCCCTGCATCGCGGGCAGTGGAA
>JAIRLG010000071.1 GCA_031259625.1 Puniceicoccales bacterium | reverse complement strand
AGGTTGATGCGGGCCACCTGGCGCATGAAGCGGTCGATGTCGGAGTAGACCGTGGGGATTTGCGGCCATTTTTTCTCGCCGCTGACCTGGGGAATCGGGATCAGCTGGCGGGCGCGATGGCTGTCGTAGTAGTCCAGTTCGATGAAGAGCTTGCCCGTCAGAAAGCTCTCGGTGCTCAGCTTGGCCGACAGACCTCTGTCGATCTGTTCCTGGTAGAAATTGGCCTTCTGAGCGGTGGGAGCTTTGGCCACCAGTGCCCCGTCTGGGTGATGCGCCTCGTGGACCTCGTCGTAGTCCAGGAAATCGGGATCTATCTTGATGAGGATGGGGGTTTTGGCCGTGGACTGCTCCGCGTCGTAGCTGACGGAGATCTTTTCGACGGAGCCGATGCGGACACCGCGGAATTTTACGGGGGCTCCGACCTCCAGGCCGTTGAGGGAGGTGTCGAAGCAGAGAACGAAGAGGCAATCATCCCCGCCGCCCTTCAATCCCGTCGAGAGAAAGACCAGGATTCCCAGGAAGAGGCTGAGCGCCAGCAGGAAGAAAAAACCGATCAGGGCGGCGGTGGAGGCTCGGGCGTGACTCATCTCGGGCGAATGGGTGCTCCATCAGAGTGAAAACGGAGGAATTGGCGAATTTTTTCTTGCGGGGCGTGTTCGCGCAGCTCGTGGGCAGGCCCGTCGGCCAGGACGGACTGCGTCTCGGCGTCCAGGAAGAGCACGCGGCCGTTGATCGTAAAAATGCTCTCCAGGTCATGGGTTACGATGACCATCGTCGTTCCGAAACTGCGGTTGATATTGAGGATCAGCTCGTCCAGGTGGCGGGCGCTGATGGGGTCGAGGCCGGCCGAGGGCTCGTCGAAGAAGAGGATGCGGGGGTCGAGGGCCATCGCCCGGGCCAGTCCGGCCAGTTTGCGCATGCCGCCCGAGATTTCCGACGGGTAGAGCTGCTGGCTCTCCTCCAGTCCCACCAGGGCGAGTTTCAGGGAGACGAGGTCGGCAATGGCATTCGGTGAGAGGGAAGTATGCTTTCGGAGTGGCAGGGCCACATTCTCGGCCAGGCTCCTGTCGCTCCACAGGGCGCCGCCTTGGAAGAGGACACCGAATTGCCGGATCAGCTGCTCGTGCTGGAGCCCGTCGGCCAGGGCGAAGTCGATGCCCTGGTAGAAAATATGCCCCGCTTCGGTGGGCAGGAGCCCGATCAGGTGGCGCAGTAGGGTACTCTTGCCGCAGCCGCTGCCGCCGATGAGGAGGCAGATCTCTCCGGCCCGTAGCTCGAAGGAGATGTGGCGCATGATGACGCGTTCCCCGTAGCGGGTCTCCAGGTCCCGCACCCGTAAAAAGGGCAGCGTGTGCGCTGGAGTTCTCTCTGCCGCCTCGGCCATGCGAGGCTCCAGTAAGGACAAAAAAGCTCCGGTTTCAAATCAAAGCTTTGGGCAATGGATCGAGGTTTTTGGAAGTGGGTCGAAGTTTTGGGAAATGGGCGGATGTCCGAATGCCAATGGGGGAGGTTTTGGCCGGGAGCCGTTGCGGCAGTGGTTATTTTTGGGGCTGTCTTTGGATCCCGAAGGGATCGGCCCGCGGAGCGGGCCCCAATAGGGGGAGGGAAAGGGCCCCTTTCCTTCCCCCTATTGCAAAGACAGCCCCACACCTTCCCTCGACAACGGCTCTGGCCGGCGGCTTCAAAGGGCCCTTCTCTCTGTTCCAAGAGGGAGGAGTTGTGCTTGAGGCTATTAGAGCATGCGAAGATTTTCAGGGGACTGATTTTCAGCCGACGATTTTCCCCAGGAGCGTCGTGGGGCCGGCGGAGTCGACGTGTACGGGGACGAACTGCCCGATGAGCTCCTCGTGGCCGTCGAAGAGGACTTTGCAGAAGCCCGGGTTGCGGCCCCAGAATCGGCCTTCGCCGCGGCGGGCTTTGCCCTCGACCAGCACCGATTGGGTCGTGCCGACCAGCCGCCGGTGGTGCCGAAGCGAATGCTTTTCCAGGACTCGGAGGAGCATCTGCTGGCGCTCAGCCTTGGTCTCTTCGGGCACCTGTTCCGGGCTCAGGGCCGCCGCGGTGCCGCTCCGCGGGCTGTAGCGGAAGATAAAGGCCCTATCGAAGGAGATCTCCTCGAAGAAGGCGACGGTTCGGTGGAAGTCCTCCTCGTCCTCGCCCGGGAAGCCGACGATGAGGTCGGTCGATAGGGCCAGGTCCGGCACGCGCTCCCGCAGCCGGAGGACGAGCTGCCGGAACTGCTCACGGGTGTAGAGCCGTCCCATGGCCCTCAGGATGCGGTCGGAGGCGCTCTGGAGCGGCAGGTGGACGTGGGGACAGAGCTTGGGAAGCCGCCCGAAACAGTCGATGAGGTCGTGGCCGAAGTTCCTGGGATGGGGGGAGAGAAAACGGATACGCTCGAGGCCATCGAGGGACTGGAGCTGCTCCAGCAGCTGGACGAAGGGGCTTTGGCCGGCGATGACCGGAAAAACGCCGTGGCCGTAGCGGTTGACGATCTGGCCCAGCAGCGTGACCTCACGGATCCCGTGGGAGACGAGCTGGCGGACTTCATCCAAGATTGCCTCCATTGGCCGGTGGCGCTCGCGGCCACGGGTCTGGGGGACGATGCAGTAGCGGCAGCGCAGGTTACAGCCCCGCATGATCGACACGAAGGCGCTGGCCTGCCGGGGTTTCAGCTCGTGAGGGAAATTTTGAGCGGCTAGGGTCTTTTCCCTCCCGACATCGACGAGGGGAGTGGAGGGTTTATCCCCTGGATTCCCGAAGATGTGGTCGAGGGTGTCCGCAACCTGGAATAATTTTTCCGTCCCGAGGACGAAATCGATCTCCGGCCTCTGCCGGAGCAGCTCCGGGCCCAGCCGCTGGGCCATGCAGCCGAGAACGCCCAGAACCGTGCCGCGCCGCTTCTTCTGGGACCGGAGCAGGCCCAGTTTCCCCAACGCCTTGGCCTCCGCCTGCTCCCGCACGCTGCAGGTGTTGAGGAGGATGGCATCGGCATCGGCGGCATCGTCTGTGAGGCCGTAGCCGCGGGATTGGAGCAAGGCGCGCAGCGCCTCGCTGTCGCGCTCGTTGGTCTGGCAGCCGTAGGTCTTGATGAAAACCCGCTTCATGGGCGCTTCAGCCGGAATATTGGTCGCTCTGGGCGTGTGGCGACCGCACCGCCAGCCCCTTGGAACGGTTCAGCAGGCGCCACTGGAGCGCGTTGGCATCGGCATTGCCGACCCTAATGAAAACCCACTTCATGGACACTTCAGCCGGGAGTGCTAATCTTGATGAGAACCTGTTGCATGGATGGTTTAACCGGAAGTGCCAATTTTGATGAAAGACACGCTTCACAAGCGTTTCATTCGGAATGGCTGATCTTGATGAAAATCCGCTCCACAGGCGCTTCAACCGGAGTGGCCGAGGGGCCGCAGGGAGGGGAAGAGGATGACGTCGCGGAGGCTTTCAGCTCCCGTCAGCAGGGCGGCCAGTCGGTCGATGCCCAGGCCCAGGCCACCGGCCGGTGGCATGCCGTGCTCCAGGGCCCGGAGAAAGTCCTGGTCCAGGTTTTGCGTCTCCTCTCCCACCTGGGCCTCGAAGAGTTGGCGCTGCAGCAAGGGGTCGTTCTGCTCCGAATAGGCCGGAGCGATTTCCTGACCGTTGATGCAAAGCTCGAAGACGTCCAGGACGGTGGGATCCTCCTGGTTCAGCTTGGCCAGGGGACAGAGTTCCCGGGGGAGCTGCGTCACGAAGGTCGGCTGGAGGAGCGAGGGCTCGACCCGTTTGCCGTAGACCGCCTGGGTGATCTCGAAGTCTTCCTCCTGGCCGGAGAGCTCGATGCCATTCTCGGTGCAGAACCGGAGCTTCTCCTCCCGTTCTCTGGAAAACCACTGGGGGTCGCCGGTGCTCTGGCGGACGAGCTCGCGGTAGCTGAGTTCCCGCCACGGGCCGCCCAGCTCGATCTCGGTGCCGTCGGGTCGGATCAGCCGTGTCCGCCCCAGGAGTTCCTGGCTGAGGTGCTGGATGAGCGCGCGGATGAGCTCCATCATGCCGCGGTGGTCGCTGTAGGCCTGGTAGAGCTCCAGCATCGTGAATTCCGGATGGTGCTTGCGGGAGAGGCCCTCGTTGCGGAAGACGCGCCCGATCTCGAAGACGCGGTCGAAGCCGGCCACCAGCAGGCGCTTCAGGTAGAGCTCCGGCGCGATGCGCAGGTAGAAGTCGCAGTCGAGGGCATTCATGTGCGTCCTGAAAGGTCGGGCGGCGGCGCCACCGGCGATATTCTGCAGCACCGGTGTTTCCACCTCCCGGAAATCCCTGGCCCACAGGAACTGCCGGATGAGCCGGATCATCTCGGTGCGCCGGATGGCCCGTTCCCGGGACTGCGGGTCGGCGATGAGGTCCAGGTAGCGCTGGCGGAAGATCTGGTCGTCGTTGGCCAGGCCGTGCCATTTTTCCGGCAGGGGCCGCAGGGCCTTGGACAGGAGCCTTAGGGCGGTGGCCCGGAGGGTGATCTCGCCGGTCTGGGTGCGGAAGAGGGTACCTCGTACGCCGACGAAGTCGCCCAGGTCGTATTTTTTGAAATCCCGGTAGCTCTCCTGGCCGACGGCCTGTTCGGCGACGTAGACCTGGAGGCTGCCGTTCCGGTCGAGGAGTTTTATGAAACTGGCCCGGCCCATGAGCCGGAATGCGGTGATCCGGCCGGCCAGCGAGAGCTCCGTCGCTCCGGAGTCCGGATTTCCCTCTTCTCTTTCGAAGATCTTCAGGGCCTCCCGGCTGCTGTGGGACACTTCCCAGTTCTGGCGGTAGGGGTCTTTTCCCTCCCGCCGCAGGGCTTCCAGCTTGGCCCTGCGGGTGGCGAAGAGGTCGTGGCTGATCGCCTGGAGATCGGATTCGGCGTCACTCATGGCTGTGGTCGGAATGGGAGGATTGGACGGAATCGTCCGGCCTTGTAAATGGGAAAAACTTAGGATAGATGAGCCTCATGGTTGTTTTCCGATGCCTCTCAGTTGCCCCGGTGTCCTTCCACCCGGGCGGGCCTTGGCAGAATCTTGGGGGGGCACCCGCCGCCTTTGGAGCCCCTCCGGGGCTCTGGCCCGCTGCCCGCTGCGCGGGCAGCGCAGCGGGCAGCGGGCTGCGCGGAGGGGGCGAGGCGCTGGCGCCTCGCCCTCTCCGCGCCAAAGGCGGCGGGAAAAACCTTCCCACGCTCGGGAGCCGACGTGCCTCCAAATCCACCACTGGCGGAGAAAAAAGAACTTTTCGGCGGAGAAAAAAGGAGCTTTTGAAAAAAGGACTTGAAAAAAAGAACTGGGGCACTGAGATGCTCCCCGCTTCCCATGGATTATCTGGAGCACATCTTCGAACTGCAGCGGAAGCTAACGGAGCGCGTATTGCCTCCGGATGCGCTGGACAGTGAAGAAAAACGCGTCCAGTGGCTATTGAACTACGTCGGCGCGCTGCGGCAGGAGATCGCCGAGCTGGTGGATTCCCTGCCCTGGAAGTGGTGGGCGCACTACCAAAAATTCGACCTGCAGAATGCCCGGGTGGAGCTGGTCGACATCCTGCACTTCGTCATCTCCATCGCCCAGGCCCTGGGCATGGAGGCAGCGGACCTCCATCGCCTGTTCTGCCAGAAGAACCGGAAGAACCACGAGCGGCAGGACTGCGGCTATACCCAGAAATCCTCGGACGATTCCCGCCATATCCGCTGAGCGGGACGAGGGGATGGGGCTTGATTTGAGGGAGTGGAGTTCGGTTTGGGAGCTCGGTCGGATTTTCTGTTGAGAGGGTTGATATTGGGATTTGTCTCCCCGGCCTCGGACGATCCTCGCCATATTCATTGAGTAGAAGGAGAGGATTGAGACTTGCTCGGCTTTCTGGGGACAGCGGGGGGCGCTGGTCGTGCTTCGGAAGGTGTTCTCAGGGCCGCCGGTAGGCGTCGTGGAGGCGCAGGAGGCCGAGGACCTCATGATTTTCGTAATTGCCCGAAAGCACCGGCAAAACCTGGACCTGGGAAGGGCCCTCCTCCATGAGGTCGATGGCCTCCCCCAGGCTGCATTCGGGGGCGATGAAGCGGAAGTGCCGGCACATGACCTGCTCGGCCGTCGTCCGGTCGATGTCCTGACCCCCCTGGAGGAAGCGCCGGATGTCCCCATCGGTGATGAGGCCGATGAGCCG
>JAIRLG010000067.1 GCA_031259625.1 Puniceicoccales bacterium | reverse complement strand
CTATCAGGCGCTCCTGGATATCACTCGAGGATTAGACGAACAGCGCATTGAGCGCATTGCCCGGTTGCGAAGAGAAGGAGAACGAGAAGCGGAATGTGTTCTTTTCATTCCTCCCGAGGATACTGAATAAACGGCCTAAGGGGAGGAAAGCTGACCATCGTCAAGGATCCCTCTTTATTTCAGCGAAACACACGAAAGAAAGGGATTACTTCCCTTTCCTTTCTCTTGACAGCATTTTTACCCCATTTAGGGTACTACTTTCTATGGATAGGAAATATTGGTTGAAAGGCGTTTTGATATTCTGCGTTTCGAGTCTATCGCTTTGGGGAGGACCAGGTGCGGAGAATGGAGAAAGCGCAGACCTGGAGCATCAGGATGCTGTGACCTTACTGAAGAGCGCAACGCGTTACACCCTCGATCTATGGGAAGTTTCTCTTTGGAGCAGAGTAGAATATGCGCTTCAGGTGGCATCTCATGAATGCGAGACAACGGACGTTCCAGAATTGGTCTTTTCTCAAAAGGAATGGCAATGTGATCTTCTTTTAGAGGATTTTAGCAAGATAAAAACTGCCATTCAGGATTCCCTGATAGAAATAGATGCCCTTATAGAGCTTGCGCAAGCAGTCAAGAATGAGATACAGGAGGGAACTAATTGGAGTCAGGCTCAGGCCTCTACTCGGGAAGCCTATCAGGCGCTCCTGGATATCACTCGAGGATTAGACGAACAGCGCATCGAGCGCATTGCCCGGTTGCGAAGAGAAGGAGAACGAGAAGCGGAATGTGTTCTTTTCATTCCTCCCGAGGATACTGAATAAACGGCCCAAGGGGAGGAAAGCTGACCATCGTCAAGGATCCCTCTTTATTTCAGTGAAACACACGAAAGAAAGGATTATTTCCTTTTCTCTTTGACAATATTTTTACCCCATTTAGGGTACTACTTTCTATGGATAGGAAATATTGGTTGAAAGGTGTTTGGATGTGCTGCATTTCGTGCTCTTCTCTATGGGGCATTGGGGAAGAAACAGGGAGAGTATTATCCTTGACGATTAAATATAAGCATGGCATACCGATTTTTATAAAAACATGGGTTTTGGAGAGAATCCAAGATAAAGACGACCCCCGTTTCCCTGATGGAAAAGAAATCGTATGCTATGTCCAAGAGATGGACAATGGATCGCTACAAGAGATACTAGAGCGACTACGAGACCGAGACCGACTGACTGCGCATGGTGATGTTAAGTATCTTTCTGAAGAAGAACGAGCAGGCATCATCAACACAATGCAAAGAACTCGATATGTCGACCCACACAATAATAACGCAGAATAGCGAACCTCCCTTAAGCGAAGAGCTGTAAATTCTTTCGGATTCCCTTATTCCAGGTCTATTTGAAGCCTTACACTGTTTTGCACAAGAAGCTCCCTCGCGGAGCTTCTTGTTGTATTTTTGTGTTCCGTTAAATCGCTGTCCCATCAGCGTACTAGGCCCATTCAAATCTTTTAATTTCCAGAATTTAAACTCTGCCTTTCCTTGGAAAGGAAGATTATGAACATTAGACAAAACGTAGTAGTTGTATCGGCGATTTTGAGGCTTTCATCCTCTGCTTATCAATTAGAGGCGATGTCTTGGGCGGAGCTACAGGAGGGCTTCGCGGCCTATGGCACCACGCTTCCGGGAGAACTGGGGGAACAAGTGAGAGCCATTCACCAAGAGATCGTCCATTTGGCGAAAGTGGAAGCCAAAGACCCTTGGAATTTCTTCGAAACGGAAATGGAAAAACTCTATCCATTTTTTAAAGAATGTACCACAGGCCCTGCAGGACTTAGCTTCCCGCTGAAAGTGTCGCCGGGAACGCCCGTGGATAGTAAAAACCAATGGTGGATGGGACGTGGCCCTGTTTTACTGGGTCGTTTGGAGAAGATAAAAAATTTGGCTGAAACGGAGGATACTGGCTTGCGGGAAGAGTTCCAGGATTTTCTCCAGGAGGAGACGGCTTTTATCCAAGCCATTTACGATGAAAATCAGCGCATTCATCTTGCGGAATGTGAGATACAAGAAGGACAAAGCGAACAGTCTAGTATCCAAGAGTATACAGCCAGCATACCGGATGATCTTAAAGATGTCGCCGCCTATTGGCTGAACCCTAAGCGCGGCCCCTTGGCTCACTTGATTGAGGGGGAAATGCGTGAAAAACAACTTCGGTTCATAAAGTGGAACTTCAATCAGCCGCTCATTCCCTATCTCCCCGATGAGGCGGATCGAGAACAATTCTTCGAAACAACCAAACGCGTCCAAGCCGAAGCCGTTCGGGATCTGCAATGACCGGAGAGGGCCCTGTTTTTGTAGCCCAGCTGCGGTCTCTTCCCTAAAAATCCAAAGGGTTCCCTTTCCCGGGAATTCTTCTTAATCCCTCCCCTTTCGGCGAAGAACCCCTTATCTTTTTTTGGGGGCCGGCTTTCGATGCCGAAGGCATCGGGCCCGCAGAGCGGGCCGCCCGGAGGGGAAAAGGCTGGAAACCTTTTCCCCCTCCGGGCAAAGCCGGCCCCCACCGGAGCCCTCCAACAGAGGAATACCTCCCAGCAGAAAAACACCCCCTCGACCGAGCCGGCGCCACACCGGAACCCTCCGCCAAACCCGCGCTTTTGCCGAAGGCCGAGGAACGGGATGACGAAAATCGGAAGGCATCCCTGTTTTCCCAGAACCCATCCGTCCTCTCCTAATTCCTCCCACTCCCCTCCTAGATTCCTCCATTGAGCCCAATAGCCCTCTTAGAAAAAAGATTTGCCTCGGTGGGGGAGCCCCCTAGGGTGAGGGGAGGATTTCTGCATGCCCTTGCCCATGGAATTACGCGAGGAGATCGGGCGTCTGCGCTCGCGGCTGCAGGCCCTCAGGGGATTTCTCCAGGTCGAGGAGCAGCGGAAAAAAATCGCGGAGGCGGAGGAAAAAATGGCCGCGCCCGCCTTTTGGACTGCGCCCGCAGCGGCCCAGGAACTCATCGCCGCCCTGCAGTCGTGGCGCTCGGCCATCGCCGAATTCCTCTCGCTGGAAAAAAAATTCGAGGAGCTGCAGCTGCTGGCCGAACTGCTGGAGGCGGAGGCCGACACGGCGGAGACGGAAAAGCACGTGGAGGAATTGCGGGAAGAGCTCCTGCGCCATTCCGCCGAGATGGATGCCCTGGAGCTCAGCTCTTTTCTGAACCAGCCCCACGACCGCCGCCCCGCCCTGCTGACGATCCACGCCGGTGCCGGCGGAACGGAGTCCTGCGACTGGGCGGAGATGCTGCTGCGGATGTACCAGCGCTGGGGAGAACGGCGCGGCTTCGGGCTGGAGATCCAGGACATTCAGGAAGGAGAAGAAGCGGGCCTCAGCCGCGTGAGCCTGAGGATCACCGGCCCCTATGCCTACGGCTACACCAAGGCCGAGCGCGGCGTCCATCGCCTCGTGCGCATCAGCCCTTTCGACGCGAACCGGCGCCGCCACACTTCGTTCTGCTCGGTCGATGTCATCGCGGAGATCGAGGACGAAGCCGAGCTGGAGATCCGCGAGGAGGAAATCCGCATCGACACCTATCGCTCCAGCGGCAAGGGCGGCCAGCACGTCAACCGGACGGAATCGGCCATCCGCATCACCCATCTGCCGACCGGCCTCGTGGCGACCTGCCAGAACGAGCGTTCCCAGTACAAGAACAAGGCCTCCGCCATGAAAACCCTGCGCTCCCGCCTCTACGAGCGTCTGGAGGACGAGAAGCGCAGCGCCATGGAGAAATTCTACGGCGAGAAGGGGGAGATGGGCTGGGGTTACCAGATCCGGAGCTATGTCCTGCAGCCCTACCAGATGGTCAAGGACCTGCGCACCGGCGTCGAGACGAGCGACGTCGCGGGGGTACTGGATGGCAACCTGGATGGCTTCATCGCCGCCTGGCTCCGGGCCGGCCGGCCCCGGGCCCGCCAATGAAGGAGAAGACCCTGTGCGCCTCATCTCCTGGAATGTCAACGGCCTGCGCTCCGTCCTGAAGAAGGGGTTTTTGGAACATCTATCCTCCTGGAAGGCCGACATCCTCTGCCTGCAGGAGACGAAGGCCTCCCATGAGGTCATGCAAGCCCTTCTGCCCGCGCTGGATTTGCCCTATCCCGTTCGCCACTTCCACTCGGCCGAGCGCCGGGGCTACGCCGGGGTGGCGATCTTTTCCCAAAGGGAGCCGGAAAGGGTTTTCGTCCCGGAAGCCCTCGCCCGCTGCGGTGGCGATGACGAGGGACGGGGACTGGTTCAGGACTATGGGAATTTCTACGTCGTGACGCTCTACGTGCCGAATTCCGGCGAGGGGCTGCGGCGGCTGGATTTCCGCCGGAGCCTCTGGGATCCCGGCTGTGCCGCACTTTTGAAGGATTTGGCCGCGCAAAAGCCCACCATCGCTTGCGGGGATTTCAACGTGGCCCACCAGGAGATCGACCTGGCCAGGCCGGAGCAGAATCGCGGAAATGCCGGCTTCACGGATCCGGAGCGGGAGGGATTTTCCCGCATCCTGCAGACGGGCTTTGTGGATAGCTTCCGCCATCTCCATCCGGAGAAACGGGGGGCCTACAGCTGGTGGTCGCTCCGCACGGCCGCCCGGGCCCGCCGCATCGGTTGGCGCATCGACTACGTCCTGATCAGCCGGAACCTGTGTCCGGCCCTGCGGGATGCCTTTATCCTCGAAGATATTTTGGGCTCCGACCACGCCCCCGTCGGTATCGAGCTAAACTGGTCTTGACGGGGAGATTTTTAGGGCTAGCCTAGGGGCCATCGGTTTGGATGGGATAATCGACTCCGCAGGGACGCGGCTCTTCCATCCTCGATGGGATGATGAGGAGAGTGTGGAAGGAGGAGGGAGGACGTCTAGAGAAGAGACTCGTGTGCTGGTTTTTCATCGCCCTGCTGTCCTTCGTCTACGTCCAGATAGTCGACGGGGAAACGGCTTTAATAAAGGGGAGTTTTGCGCTTCCTCCGGCCCCATTGGGAAGCGTGCCTCTCCAGTCGGGAAGCGCGCCGCTCCCGTCAGGAGCCGCAGCTCTGGAAAAATCCCTCGCAATGGCCGAGGCTTCATCCTCTTCAGCGGCCTCCGCTCCGGATGCTCCGACGGCCGAGCCCTTCTCCCGGGCCCTGCGGATCGCGGTTTTTCTGTGGCGCGGCGAGACGGATGCGGAACGCTCCTTCTACCAAAAGCTTCGGGAGCTGGGTTACAGGGTCAGCTACGACGTCTTCGACGTCCACCAGAGTTTAAAGGAGGTCTTTCAGATCCTGGACCATCAGTTCGACGCGAAGCAGTACCAGTACGTCTACGCCTTCGGCAGTCAGCTGGCGCTCATCCTGAAGCGGCACCTGCGCAATGAGGTGCCCCTGCTGTTCAACGCGGTGAGCTTTCCGGAGGAATCCGGCCTCGTCGTGGGCCTGCGGCAGACCCGGGAAAATGCGAGCGGCTTCACCGCCTCGATGCTGAACATCACCGGGGGGAATACCTCCGGCATTCGGGTCGTGAGCGACGTTCGGGTGCAGCTGGAATACGTGAGGACGCTCTTCCCCTTCGAGCGCCTCTGCGTCTGGATCAATCCCCAGGACTTGGGTTCGGTGGAGAGTTTAAAGCAGCTGGAAGGCCTGGCGGCGGAGTTTCAATTCCAGGTATTCGGCTACCGCATCCCTAACGAGGATGCGCTGTGGAATGCGGCGAGGCTGCTCGGCGAGGGGCATTTCCCCATCAAGTGCGATGCCATTTGGATCCCCTCCGCTTCGCTGTTCGTGAAAAATGCCAAGGCTTTGGGGAAAATGTTCCGGAAGGCCCAGGTGCCGGCCATCACCGAGGCGCTGGCCGTGGTGGAGGAGGGCGCGCTGATCGCCGTTGCTCCGGACCACTCGCAGACCGGCATTCGGCTGGCGGAAATGCTGGACCAGCATAGGCGGGGACGGGATCTGCAGTTCATCCCGGTCAAATACCCAGAGCCCCAGGTCTGCATCAACAAAAATGCGCTGAGGCAATTCGCCCTCTCCATCGCGGACAAGCCGAAAGATTTTCTGAAGAGAGTCCACTACGTACAGACCAGTCTTCCGGAGGCGGAGCCGGAAAGTCCCGCCGGAGTGCCCGTCGACATCACCCTCTTCTCCGAGCAGAACGGCTGAGTGCCCTCTGGTTTTGCGGCTCGGATGTGAGAACGGCTGAGTGCCTTTGGTTCTTCTCCGGACAGAGCGGTTGAATGCCTTTCTGGCCGGTTTGGGGTATATTGATCTCCTTTTATCTTTCTGGCGCTGTCTTTGGCGCCTGGCGGCGGAAGGCTCCGCCTTCCGCCGCCAGGCGCGGGCCCGCGCGCCGCGCCGCGCGGGCTGATTCCTCCGGAATCCAAAGACAGCGCCAAAAACGCCGAACCGGCCCGTGTGCCCCTCGGCGGCAGAAGCACCTCTAGCTTCTTCGGGAATCCATCAAGGCCCGTCGCGAGGAGGAAGAAAACGTCTCACCGGATGGGATGGGAGCGCTTTGCCGGAGGAGAAGGGATCGCTTCGCCGAGCGCGGATTGGCTTGATTTCGCCGAAGATTCTCGCAGCTTGTCGGCTTCCGGAGGCCCGGGGGAGTAGCTCAGCGGATAGAGCAGCGGTCTTCTAAACCGAAGGTCGAGGGTTCGATTCCCTCTTCCCCCGCCAGGAGGAGTTTGCCCTCAGAACGGCGCTTGTGAGGGCTTTTAGGCAGGAGCAGAGAAGCTACCTTTTCGCTCCGGAGTTGCGCTTTTGTCAGGAAGCTGTACCTGTGAGGACTTTCAGCCAGGAGAGGAAAGGCTGCTTTTCTGTTCCGGAGCCATGTTTCCGCCAGGAGGCTAGCCTGTAGGGGCCTATTATTCGTCTCTATCCAGGACGACGCAGGTGCGGGAGAGGAGGTCGTGCAGGCAGCGCCGGCGGGCACCGGGAAAGCAGAGCGGCAGCAGGTCCAGGAGGAAGAACGGAGAGGAAGCGGCGAGGGCCTTCAGCCAGGAGCGGAGGATTTGCTGCCAGGCCTTGGGACTGGCGGGGAAAATTCCCTTCCCAGGGGGCAGTGGGCTCGAGAGGCTGCGGAGGGCCAGGATGGCCTTCCCCAGAGTCCGTCCCCTCCAGATCCCCTCGCTGATGCCGAAATAGGCCCAGGTGAGCAGGAAGCTGACCTTCTGGCCGACCCACAGCATGTGGAGGATTTGGGAGGGGATCAGGGAGGTCACCAGGGTTTCACTCCGGATGAGGCGCAGCAGGTCCTGCCAGGGCTCGGGGAAGTAGAAGGGGAATACCCAGAGGGCCAGCAGGCTGGTGGCGAGGCCGGAGACCAGGATCATGTCCAGGCCGAAGGCCCAGAACCTCCGGCCGAGGCCGGCGCTTTCCGGTGTGAAAGGATCAGAGAGGCTGCAGTTGTCCATGGCGTTCCAAAGCTCGAAAGTGCTGCGGTCGGTTGAGGGCGAAGAGTTCCTTCTGCCAGAGGGCCAGGGCCGAGGGAAGGGGTGAGCGAAAGAGTTGCTCTGCCTCCAGAACCCGGACGTCGAGGGAGATGCGGGAAAAGGGAAGCGGCAGGTGGAACCCGTCCCAGCTGCGGAGGCGCCGGGCGTGCTGGAAATGGACCCCCACCACCACGAGGGGGACTCGGATCTCCCGTGCGAGCCACAGGGCCCCCTCCTTGGCGACGTAGCGCGGGCCCCTTGGGCCATCCGGCGTGAGGGCGATACTCCCCCCATTCCGCAGAACCCCGATGCAGTCCTTTAGGGCCAACTGCCCGCCGCGCCGGCTCGAGCCGCGCACGCTGGGGATGCCCAGGCCCTCGTAGATGCCGGACAGCCAGGCCCCGTCCTTGCTGGGGCTGACCAGGCCGTAGATGGCCCGCGTTCCGCGGTAGGCCCCGTAGAGCCGCGCGAGGGGGAAGAGCCGGTTGTGCCAGAAGCAGAAGATCTTCGGCGAAGATTCCCCGTAGAGCAGCTCCCTTAGCCGTTCCGTGCCGCGGAGGCGCAGGGTGCGGAACCAGAGGCGCAGGAGGAAGATGAAGGGCCGGAGCCAGAACCGCTGCCGGCCGGATAGATGGTGTGTATTCCTCTTTTCCGCCATGATGTCCCATGCGTCCGAAGCCCGTGGCGCTCCGGTGCCCATGGCCTCCTAGGCTGGGCATGGACGGGGTGAAATCAAGCTCTCTTCGTGCGACGGCCCGTTGACGCGCGGCTGCGCCGCGCGCCAACCACGGCCCCCGAGGGGCGCGAAGCGCCCCTCGGGGGCCGCCTTGGCTTCGCCAAGGGGCCGTCGCGCCACCGAATGACTGGGACCTTAGGAAAGGGCTAGTCAGCTGACGGAGCCTCCGGGGAGGAGCTGTGGGCCCTGTTCAGGAGCCAGCGGTAGCGGAGGAAGAAGAGAAGGCTCATGACGAGCTCGTTGAGGAGGGAGTACTGGATAAAGGCCAGCGCCCGATGGGAGCCGTGGCAGAGGATGTGGTGAACCGGCAGCGCCACCAGGAAGCCGTAGCAGAGGGGAGCCGAGATCATCCGGAACACGGTGTCGCCGAAGGCGGTGATCATGGAGTAGAAGTTGAAGTGGAAGAACTCCGCGAAGAAGAGCAGCCAGGCCCAGCCGAAGAATTCCCGGATGAGCGGGCGCAGATTGCCCGACCGGAGGTCGATGGCGAAGAGGCGGAAGAGGGGCTCCGGATAGAAAACCATGAAGAGCGAGAGAAGGCCGCAGAAGAGGAAGCCCAGGAGCACCCAGGAGCGGGTATTGCGGGCGACGGTGTCCCACCGGCGGGCCCCGATGGCATTGGAATCGACGGTGGTGACGCCGGCACCCGTCCCCTCGATGAGGAAGAAAAAGGCGACGAAGACGGTCATGGCCATACCGTAGATCAGGAATTCCTCCCCGGAGGCGTACTGCACGCAGAGCTGCATCATCCAGGCCCAGAGGAAGGAATTGATGAGTCGCGTGAGCGCATTGGGACTGCCGATGCAGAGGCATTGCCGCCACAGTTCCCAGCGCAGGGAAGCATCCCCGGTGCGGTAGGTCCGCCGGTGCTTTTTCTGGAGGAAGAGAAAGAGAAAGAGGAAAAAGCTCAGGCTTTGGGCCAGGCCCGTCCCCAGGGCCGATCCGGCGATGCCCAGGGAGGGGATGGGCCCCCAGCCGAAGATCAAAATCACATTGGCCACAAAATTGATGGCGATGGAGATGAGCGTCACGACGAGGACGATTTTCGTCTGACCGCGGCCGACGAAGAAAGACCCGAGGGCGCCGAAGCCGGCGCACGACACCGGCAGGAAGTAGAACAAAATGCGCAGATAGACACTGCCCAGCTCCCGGACATTTTCGGCTAGAAAGTGCGGTAGCAGCGGCAGCAGGATGAAGTGGATGGGGAGCCACAGCAGCACCGAGAACCAGAGCATCTGCCAGACGACGGGGCCGATCTGGGCGTATTGCCGCGCCCCGTTGTAGCGGCCGACCAGGACACCGGCGATCGAGATGATGCTCATGGCGATGTCGCCCACGGCCCAGTAGCAGGGGGTGCAGGCGATGTTGGCGCTGAAGGTCTCCAGCGAGTAGCGGGCGAGGATCAGCCGGTCGCTGACCACCATCAGACAGCCGGCCGCCGCCGAGAGGATCATCGGCCAGGCGATGGCAAATAGCTCCCGCAGACCGCCGGGGGGATGGGGCGTCAGGGGCTTTTCGGGTCCGTCCATGATGAGCTTGGCGGGGAAGCAAATAAAAAAAACGCGCTACTCCAGAGAAATAACGCGCCTATGCCGGGGGATGATCCCTAGAAATCTAGAGAATTTCCTTGAGTTTGCTGCCCGCCTTGAAGCGAATGCTCTTGGACGCAGCGATGCGGATTTTCTCCCCCGTGCGCGGATTGACCCCCTGACGGGCGGCCCGTTGATTGATGGTAAACGTCCCGAAGCCGATGAGCTGAACACTGCCATCGGCCTTGAGTCCCTCCGCGATGGCGGACAGGATCGTGTTGATGACGTTCTCGGTCGAAGCCCGACTGATCAGCTCCTCACAGGGAGCCTTGGACTTAGACTTACAGCAGCTCTTGTTCAGCAGGGCATGTGTTTTGGTAATCAGATCGGATTTATTCATATGTATACAGGAATTGTTGTTCGATGATCTCTCGAAAAGAGAAAACAAAGTCAGTAAAACACGATTTCTCCTGGATTCGTCAATGCTTATTAGAAACAAAAGAGAGAGCTCCTCTATCTTCTTCACGCTTTACAAAGAAAAAAAGCTTCCTTAGCTGAGACTTTATGTCATGAATTTCCATGATATCTAGGAGAGAAGCGGTGCCATTCCCCTTCTCGTCGAGAAAGTTGATAGAATCATATGCCCGAATTTGAAGTAACGGAACGAGCGAGAGAAGAGGAATTCACCCCCAATTCCAGAACTCCGACGTCCAGGGAAGAGCCGGAGGCGCCAGAGCCGCGCGAGTCGACGGCCAATCCGGCCCATCCGGAAGCGCGCCATGCCGCTCTGAAGCGGGGACGGCTGCCGCGGACGGTTTTGGCGGCCCGGGCCGGTGGCGAGGAAAACAACAGGGGTATGGGGGAAATCGACGAGCGCGAATCGGTCTTCAGCGATGCGCTCGCCCAGAAGCTGTCGGCGGAAAAGCCGAGATCCAATCCTCCCTCAAGGTCTGATGCCCCATCGCCTTCTCCCCGACGGACTCGGGCTTCGGCCAAGCCGGTGGCGGACAAGACGACCCGGGTTCTGGACGAGCACCGTCGGGAGCTGGAGGACGTGCCCGTCAGCCGGAGCGGTACCGGTTCCCGAGCCCCGCGCCGCTCTTCGAGGGGCCGCCCACCGAGGGTGTCGGAACGGCCCTCCGCCAGGGCGAAGGAAGCCTCCTCCGTGGCCGAGAAGTACGACCGTTTCGAGCGGACTTCCTGCTGCTGCAAGGACAAGAAGGAAAGTGCCCGCGACACGCCCTGCTCCTGTCGCCTGAAATCCGCCTGGGCCAAGTGGTGGCGCAAGTTCGTGGGCTGTTTCAGCAGTTGCGCCGGGGCTCGCCGCGCCGGACGCAGAGGGAGCGGAGGGAGCCGAGACGGCGGCGGAGGTGAACGCCCGCAGCGCAGCGCCGGCGCGGATCGTCCCGAAGGGTACAGGCGGCGCAGCGAATCCCCCCAGCCCCGTCGTTCCCCCGGCCCGAGGAGAACCCGAAGAGAATCGCCCTAAATTTTGCAGCGGCTTCGTCCAAAGAGAAGAATCTACCGCCGCTCTCCATGAACCGCCAGGTCCCGTGTTGGGAAGCGCATATCGAGGGAAAAATTCCGCTCCGGGGAAGGGTCGCCGTCAGCGGCTCTAAAAATACCTCTTTCCCGATTTTAGCCGCTTCTCTACTCACATCCGAGCCGTGTCTGGTGCAGAACGTACCCCAACTCTGGGATACGGAGGTACTGCGGTCGCTGCTGCAGTCCCTGGGAGGCGAGGCCCAGATACAGGAGGATGGCTCTCTTCGTCTGCAATCGCAAGCGGCCGAGAGGGGAGAGAAGCGCCTGCCGGACGGCGAGGGGATCCGGCAGATCCGGGGATCGATTTACCTGATGGGGGCGCTGCTGGCGAGTCAGGGCTATGTGGAAATGCCCTTCCCCGGCGGCTGCAAGTTCGGCGAACGGCCCATCGACCTCCACCTCCGCGGATTCGAAGGCCTCGGCGCGAAGGTCGAACAGCGGGAAGATAGGGTCATTTTGACCACTCCTCCGGAGGGGCTGAGAGGAACGACACTCTTCCTCGGCGGGCCGGCCGGCGGCAGCGTGACGGGGACGGCCAATGTGCTGCTGGCTGCGGTGAAGGCCAAGGGGCCTACGCGCATCGAGTGCGCCGCCTGTGAGCCGGAAGTCACGGAGCTGTGCCAGGTTTTACTCGCCATGGGAGCCCGCATCCGGGGCATAGGCTCGCCGATTCTGGAGATCGAGGGCGTCGATGCGCTGAAGGGTTTTTCGCATCGCCTTTCCCCCGACCGCATCGAAGCGGGCACCTGGGCGTTGCTGGGGCTCTGCGCCGGCCATACCTCGGAGCCGCTGCGCATCGAGCCCTTTCCCCATGGGGAGCTGGGCGCTCTGCTCTTC
>JAIRLG010000059.1 GCA_031259625.1 Puniceicoccales bacterium | reverse complement strand
CTCCTCGTTGGAGGCGATGACGAGCACCGTCAGCGGATACTTTTCCGGCTGGCACCGTTTCCCCAAGGCCATTTTCCGCAAAAAATAAAGGTCTTTCCGCCCCAAAGCAATGGCCCAATGGGCCGGGGCTTTGCATTTCATCTCCACCGCCCTTCGACGGAGGGAAATAAATCACAGCCCGGGAGAGGGAAAAAGAATGATCCGGCGGAGGAAACCACCGTCCGACGGAGAGAAAAAAATGATCCGGTGGAAGGAAATAAATCGTAATCCAACGGAAGGAAAGAGAATGATCCGGTGGATGGAAGGAAACGAACCGCAGTCCGGCGGAGGGAAACGAAGTGAAAGGAAACGAACCGCAGTCCGGTAAGAGAAATGAAGATTGGCTCTGCCTGGTTGGGGCTGGCTTTGCCTGGAGGAAAAGGACTTTGTCCTTTTCCTCCAGGCGGCCCGCGCAGCGGGCCCGATTCCGGAGGAATCGAAAGCCAGCCCCCACCGCTCATTCGTAAACGGGTAGATGGTGTATCCGGAGGACTTCTCCGCTGCTGCGGCGGAGCCGCTGTCGGGTTCCCCGCTATAGCTGGGTTGCTGCCGAGTGAATTCTCTGTGGCGGCGGAGTTGCTGCCAGGCGGCTTCTCCGTTGCCGTGGTGGGGCTGCCGCCTTTGGAGCCCTTCGGGGCTGCCTTTGGCTTCCACAGGAAGCGGCCCGCCGGAGGCGGGCCTCCGCCGAAGCCCTGGAAGGGGCTTCGGCGCAAAGGCAGCCCCCAACGGGCTCCGTCCGCTCCGTGGCCAACGCGCGAGGGGGGATGAAAGGCCTTGGCTCTTCATCCCCTCCCCGCGCCAAAGGCGGCAGCCCAGATAATCCAGATAACCCCAACAGCCAGATCGAATAACCTAAATAACTTGGATGGCTCGAATAACCTGGAAAGCCCGGAGCAGCCCGGACAACGCCAGATAATCCGGAATAACCCGAACAGCCCCAACAGCATCGGAGAGCCCGGAGCCCACCCACCTCAAATTTACCGACCTCAGCCCCTTCCCTCTCGCCTTGAAACTTCGAGACCTTTAGCTAAGTTGGGAATTCCGCCGTTGTTTGGAACATGAAGACCCTCTTTTCGGACGAACGCTTCCGCCTCTGCCTCGAGCCCATCGGCCCGCTGGAGACCAATGTCGGCTTCGTCCTCGACGAGGAGGCCCATCGCCTCGCCGTGGTGGATGCGCCTCCCGGCAGCTGGAACTTCGTTCAAAAACACTTCCCGCCCTCCGAGTGGACGCTGACGCAGCTGTTCCTAACGCACGGCCATTGGGATCACATGGCCGACGCCTCGCACTTCGCCGATGCCCGGGCCCTCCTGTGGGCCGGCCAAGGGGATGAGCTCTTCTTCCGACGTCCGGAGATCATGGGGGCCTTCGGCCTCCAAACCCCCATAGCCCCCTGCCAAGTGGGGCATTGGGCAGAAGAGGGGGAAGTCTGTGAAGTTTTCCCCTCACTTTCCTCCAAAGCTCTGCACGTTCCCGGACACTCCCCGGGCAGTTTTGCCTATATTTTCCCTCAAATCCCCCTCGCCTTCGTCGGCGATACCCTCTTCGCAGGTGGCATCGGCCGCAGCGACCTTCCGGGCGGGGACGGAGAACGCCTGCTCCGGAGCATCCGGGAGCAGCTGTATACCCTGCCGGACGAGACCCGCATCGTCCCGGGCCACGGTCCGCTGAGCTCCATCCTTCAGGAGAAGCGGCACAATCCCCATGTCCGGCCCTGACCACTCTTCTCCCATGGAACCCTCTCCCCGGGCGGATGGGGACTGGTGGCCCCAGCACTCGGCGGATGAGGAGGATGGGGGCCTACGGCGCTACGTGCCGCTGGCGACCCGCCTGCGGCCGCGCCGGCTGGAAGAAATGGTCGGCCAGCGGCAGCTCCTGGGCGAGGACTGCCTCCTGCCAAAACTCATCCGCCAGAATTCCTTCGGCAGCCTACTCTTCTACGGCCCACCCGGCTGCGGCAAGACCTCGCTGGCCGAAGTCATCGCCCGGGAAACGCAGCTCGAACTCGTCCGCCTCAACGCCGTATCCTCCAACGTCGGCGAGCTGCGGGAAATCCTACAAATGGCCCGAAGAAATCCCCGGCGCTCGACCCTCCTCTTCATCGACGAGATCCACCGTTTCAACAAGGCCCAGCAGGACCTTCTCCTGCCCGACCTCGAGAGCGGCTGCGTCCGGCTCCTGGGTGCCACGACGCACCATCCCGGCTTCTCCATCATCCCCCCGCTGCTGAGCCGCAGCCAGCTCTTCCACCTGGAGGCCCTTTCGGAGGACGAGGTCGTTCAGGTGCTGGCCCTGGCCCTGCGGGACAAGCCCCGGGGCTTAGGAAATACCCAATGCCAAGCCACGCCGGAAGTCCTCCTCCAACTCGCCCGGTTCTGCGATGGTGATCTGCGCCGGGCCCTGAACGCCCTGGAAACCCTCGTCCTGAGCCTTCCCATGGGTAGGGAATTGGGCCTCGACGACCTGGCGTCCTTTGCCCGGGAGAGGCAGATCCGCTACGACGCGGACGAGGATGAGCATTACAACACCATCTCCGCCTTCATCAAAAGCCTCCGCGGAGGCGCTCCGGATGCGGCCCTCTACTGGCTGGCCAAGATGCTGGAGGGCGGCGAAGACCCGCGCTTCATCGCCCGTCGGCTGCTCATCGCCGCTTCCGAGGATGTGGGCCTGGGCGATTCCCGGGCCCTGCCCCTGGCCAACGCCTGCTTCGACGCCTGCGAGCGCGTCGGCCTGCCGGAATGTGCCCTGAACCTGGCCCATGTGACGGTCTTCCTCGCCACCGCCCCCAAGAGCAATTCCAGCTACCTCGCCCTGAACAGGGCCCGGGAGAGTATCCGTCAGGAGGGAACGCAGGCGGTGCCGCTGTGGCTGCGCGATGCCAGCACCGCCATCGGCAAGCAACTGGGCCAGTCCCAGGACTACCGCTACAGCCATGATTTCGAGGAAAACATCTCCGGACAGGAATTCATGCTACGGCCCAAGACCTTTTACTTCCCCAAACGGGTGGGGGCTGAAGTGGCCATTGCGGAGCGCCTGGAGCGCTGGGAACGGCTGAAACAGGAGCGGCAGGAACAGCAGCGGGAGCGGCAGGACCCGGAACAGACGACGGCTCCGCCGGCGATCCGCGCTGGGCCTCCGCCCAGCGCCTGCGGCGCGGAGCGCCGCAGCAAAACTTAAAAGTTTTGGGATCGCCGGCGGAGAAGACAGAAACCGATGAAGTAAGGCTGGAGCTTACTCGTTCCCGGATTGACAAAACTCAGGACGATTCCCCTATGGAGGCCATGGAAGCAGGCGAGGCCCTGGAACCCATCGGCCGCGGCACCGAGAGGACCACCGGGAAGGAGGCGCCAGTGGAGTACCCGGCCTCCACCCAATACCCAACGACCTCGGATTCCAATGGACTCCGAACCCTGTGCAGCCCCGAAGCCATCGAATACCTGCGGCAGCGGGATTCGCTCCTGGGCGAGGCGATGGGGCGCCTCGATCCCATAGAGCTGCCGAAGCCGGTGCTCGCTCCCTTCGCCGTGCTCATCCGAAACATCGCCGGACAGCAGCTATCCAACCGAGTGGTTCACGTGATCTGGGAACGTCTCTGCGCCCTCTGCCCCTCCCTGGAGGCCGCGGCTCTGCGGGCCATCGACCCCTCCCATCTGCGCTCCTGCGGCCTGAGCGGGCGCAAGGTCCAGTACATCCGGGGCATCGCCGAACGGGTGGCGGAGGGAACGCTGGATCTGGAGGGTCTTCCCAGGCTCAGCGATCCGGAGGCCATACGGGCCCTGACGGCCTGCCCGGGCGTGGGCCCCTGGACGGCCGAAATGCTACTCCTCTTCTCCTACCACCGCCCCGACATCGTCTCCTGGAATGATTTCGGCATCCGCCGTGGCCTGATGCGTCTCTACGGTCTCGAAAACCTTACGAAGGAGCAGTTCCAAATCTACCGCCGATGCTACAGCCCCTGCGGCAGCACCGCCTCCCTCTACCTCTGGGCCATCGCCGATGAGAGGAAAGAGACGACAAGGTCAAAGGGGAGTTGACGCGCGTAGGATAAATCAAAGGAGAGCTGACGCACGCAAGATTTCACCTCCTAATCCCCAAACGTAAGATTTCCTAATCTCCCAAAAACTCCTTTCACCCCCATACCCAACGCTCCGCTGGGCCTTTGCGAAGCCGCGCCATTTGGGATATTTTCCTGTTCGTGTCAATTTTCGGGTCAACGGTTTCCGTTGGTGACTAGCCCTTGCAGCCGAGGAGGGAAAGGGCCGGAAGAAACCGAAACAACGGCCTCGCCGGCGATCCGCGCTGGGCTTCTGCCCAGCGCCTGCGGCGCGGAGCGCAGCAGCAAAACTTAAAAGTTTTGGGATCGCCGGCGACCCACATGCCTCAGCCACAATGCTCTTGTTAAAATCGAGGAGGGAATAGTATGCCGACCCATGGGCTTCGAAGGGGAATACGGCGCACGGGACGGGGGCGAGTTCTCGGCCGATGATTGGAACGAGGCCGATTGGCGGCGCTATCTCACGCAAATCGATGTGGAGACGACCCTGTTCCTCAAGAAATTCGTCCAGTTGAGGCAGATCATCAACCACCTGGACCTCATCGCCCTCCAGATGGGCTGGACGCAGCAGGAGGACAATTCCATCGAGGCCATTTTGCAGAAGCGCTGGCGAGAAGGCCCGCAGACGCTGCACAAGCATCCGGTCTACATCGTCACCCACGGGCTCTACCACTTCCTCTACAAGAATTGGGAACTCTATCAGGAATGCAGCGGCGACCTGAACCCCCAGATGTCCTGGGTCTACGCCCGCCTGTTGGCTGGGGGGGAGCACGACGCCCTCCTGGGCATCGCCTGCATGGACGCCGAGGACCCCGTTCTGGCCATCTGCCACTTCAAATCGGCGCTCCAGAGCATCAACTACAGCATGGGCTTGATCCAAAAGGCCCCCGGGAATTCCGAAAAGGCCAAATTGCTCCTGCAGGATGCCATTCTGGCCTGCTTCGACCTGCGGGAGGTCTGGCTGCGCGTCATGGCCAATTGTCGGGACATCGAGAAGGACGATGAGGACGACGAGGATGAGGAATGATCCCCCCACCAAACCCCCGTGCGCCGGTATGCGGAAATTGCTCCTGGTCGACGGGGATAAGAAAACTCAGGAGCGCCTAAAAGCCGCCCTTCAGGATTCCTGGGACCTTTACTCGGCCACCTGTCTGGAAGAGGCCGAATTCTGGTTGCACCAGGAGCGCATCGATGTGGTGCTGACCGAAGTCCATCTCCGGCAGGCCCAGGACGGGCTGAAGCTGCTCGAGGCCCTGCGCCGCCTCTCGCCGGAGCCGGCCTGTGTCCTCATGAGCGCCGATGGGGATGTCGAAACGGCGGTCAAGGCGATGAAGAGAGGTGCCTTCGACTTCCTCCGCAAGCCCCTGGACTTCGAGCACCTGCGCATCGTCCTCCGCCAGGCGGCGGAAGGGAAAAGGCCCAGGATATCCCCTCACCAGGAGGAGAAGCCCCTTCTCCTGCTCCCGGAAGATACCCCCCGTCCTCAGGCCCAAGCTCCGGCCTCCCGACGGGGAAATCTCCTCTGCGCACCGGATTCGCCCCTCGTCTCCCTGCAGCAGAAGGCGACCCAGGTGGCCCGAACGCAGGCCAGCGTGCTGCTCCAGGGGGAAACCGGCACCGGCAAGGAGGTTTTCGCCCACTGGATCCACTACAACAGTCCTCGGGCCTCGGGGCCCATGGTAACGGTGCACTGCGCGGCGCTGTCGGAAACCCTGCTGGAGAGCGAGCTGTTCGGCCACGAGCGCGGCGCCTTCACCGGAGCGATGAACCGCCACGTGGGCTATTTCGAACGGGCCCACGGCGGCACGATTTTCCTCGACGAGATCGGGGAGATCAACCTCCAGACCCAGGTCAAACTGCTGCGCTTCATCGAAACCCTGCAGATCGAGCGCGTGGGGAGCACGGAGCCCCTGTCCCTGGACGTCCGCCTCATCACCGCCACCCACCGTTCCCTCGAAGCCATGATACGGGAGGGAAGCTTTCGGGAAGACCTCTACTACCGCCTCCACGTCGTCAAACTGTCCCTTCCGGCCCTGCGGGAACGGCCCATGGACATCCCCCTGCTGCTGGATTTCTACCTGCAAAAGGCCTGCTTCGAGAACGGCATCGAAAGGCAGTTGCGCTTCTCGCCCGATGCCCTCGCCGCGCTGCAGCACTACTTCTGGCCGGGCAACATCCGCGAGCTGCGCCACACCTGCGAGAGCGCGGCCATTCTCCTGCCGGAGCAGCGCCACGTCATCGAGTGGAGCGACCTGGACCCGAAATTCCTCGGACAGCTGCCCGACCGGAGCCTCCACCCGCCCGAACTCGTCCCCTCCGCACGGCCCATCTACCTGGAAGACCATCGGGAAAGGCTGAGTCCGCAGCGCCTACGGAAGGCCCTGGAGGAGACCGGAGGCAATAAAACCCTGGCCGCCCAAAGGCTAGGCATCAGCCGCCGAACCCTTTACAGGAAAATACAAGCCCTTTCGTCCGCCAGACCGTGATTTTAAAATTTTTTAACATTTTCACCCTTTTCGGGTGAAATAAATCTTGCTTCCGTCACCGGCATTTCCTAAACCTCCGGTCATCGTCGAGCAGTTTCGAGCGGCTCACGAGCTCCTATGATTGTCACTTTAGGCGTCGACCACCATGCGGTGGAACTGAAGAAGGCCGTCATTGCCCATCTGGAGATGATGGGCTTTGAGGTCACCGACCGCGGCACCCTGGATACCACGGCGGTGGACTACCCGGACATCGCCCGAAAGATCGCCAAGGACATCCGGACGATGAGGGCCAATTTCGGGATCCTCATGTGCCAGACCGGCCTCGGGATGTCCATCGCGGCCAATAAATTCCAGGGCATCCGGGCGGCGCTGGTCCTGAATGAGGCCATGGCCCGCCTGGCGCGGCTCCACAACGATGCCAATGTCCT
>JAIRLG010000046.1 GCA_031259625.1 Puniceicoccales bacterium | reverse complement strand
TGGACGACGAAGCTGTTCCCTTCGCTCAGCCGCTGGACGACCCGCTCGTAGGTGTCGGGAAAGCAGTTCATGGCCCAGACGCGGTCGCGGGTCTCGAGGTCGAAGGTGGCCCAGGGGCGCTGGTCGCGAACGGGTCCGGCCGTGGGGCAGGAGCTGCGGACGATGCGCTGGGTGAAGCGTTTTTGGAGATTTTGCAGGACGCCGCAGAGGCGAAAGGGGGCCTGGTGCGCCTGTTGGTGGAGCCGATTTTCCGCCGGTGAATTGATGGCCTCCAGAAAGGTTCCGTAGGGCTCCAGGGGATGACCGGTGACATAGAAGCCCAGCAGTTCTTTTTCGTGGCGCCACTTCTCCTGGGGAGGCATCGCCGTCGTCGGGATGGGAGAAGCCGGGGCCGTTGCGGCGCTTTCCGGCGCTTCCGGAGGTTCGGCCCAAAGGTCGAAGAGTTGGGACTGGCCCGCATCGCGATCTTTTTGCAGCGAAGAGGCCTCGGCCATGGCGGTGTCGAGGCCGTCGAGCAGGGACTGTCGGTCTTCGCCCCAGTCGTCAAAACTGCCGCATTTGATCAGGCATTCCAACACGCGTCGGTTGACCGTGTGCAGGTCGACGCGCCGGAGAAAGTCTCGAAAGCCCTTGAAGGCCCCACGCTCTTCCCGCTCGAGCAGAATGTTCTTCGAAGCTGCTTCGCCCACGCCCTTGATGGCCGCCAGTCCGAAACGGATGCAGGACTTTTCCGAATTGGGGGTGAAATCTTCCAGCGATTCGTTGATGTTCGGGGCCAGGATCGGGATTCCCATCCGGCGGCACTCGGCGATGAAGGCCGCCATTTTATCCGCATTGCCCAGCTCGGCCGAGAGCAGCGCCGCCATGAAGGCGACGGGGTAGTTCGCTTTCAGAAAAGCGGTTTGGTAGGCGATGACGGCGTAGGCGGTGGAGTGGGACTTGTTGAAGCCGTAGCCGGCGAATTTTTCCAGGATGTCGAAGATCTCCTCCGCTTTAGCTCTGGGTATGCGGTGCTGCCGACGGGCGCCCTCGATGAAGACCGCCCGCTGCTTGGCCATTTCCTCCACCTTTTTCTTCCCCATCGCCCGCCGCAGGATGTCCGCGCCGCCGAGGGTATAGCCGGCGATGATCCGGGCGGCCTCCATGACCTGTTCCTGATAGACCAGGATGCCGTAGGTCTCCCGGCAAATCTGCTCCAGCAGCGGGTGGGGGTAGCGGATTTTCGAGGGGTCTTTTTTGCCGGCGACGTAGGCCGGAATCCACTCCATGGGCCCGGGCCGGTAGAGCGCGCTCAGGGCACTGATCTCCTCGACGCTGGAGATCTCGAACTTCCGGCAAAGGGAGCGCATGCCCTCCGATTCCAGCTGGAAAATGCCGGTGGTCTCGCCGCTGTTGAGCAGGGCATAGGTCGCCGCATCGTCCAGCGGAATGTCCAGAATCCGGAAGTCCGGCTGTCGGGTATGCAGCCGTACGTGCCGCTCGGCATCGGCGATGACGGTGAGGGTCTTGAGGCCCAGAAAATCCATCTTCAGCAGGCCCAATTCCCCCACCGGCTCCATGGAGAACTGCGTCGTCAGGCTGCCCTCCTGCAGGCAGACCGGGATGTGCTGCTCGATGGGCCGGTCGGAGATCAGGATGCCGCAGGCGTGGGAGCCGGTGTTGCGCACCATACCCTCGATCACCTTGCCTTCCTCGATGATCTTCTGGGCCGTCGGGTTGCGCCGCACCTCCTGCTGGAGCTCCGGGGATTTCTGTAAAGCCTCTTCGAGGGTGATCTTCAGGTCGTCCGGCACCATCTTGGCCATGTTATTCGCCTCGGCATAGGGGATGTCGTGCACCCGACAGAGGTCGCGCAGCACCATTTTTGCCCCGAAGGTGCCGAAGGTGATGATGTTGGCCACCTTGTCCGCGCCGTACTTCTGGCGCACGTAACCGATGACCTCCTCGCGCCGCCGCATGCAGAAGTCGATGTCGAAATCCGGCGGTGAGACGCGCTCGGGATTGAGAAAGCGCTCGAAGAGCAGGCCGAAGGCGATGGGGTCGATGTCCGTGATGTGCAGGACATAGGCGACGAGGCAGCCGGCTCCCGAGCCCCGGCCGGGGCCGACGGAGATGTGGTGCTGCCGGGCCCAGGCGATGAAATCCCAGACGATGAGGAAGTAGTCGAGGAATCCGGTCTCCCCGATGGTGCGCAGCTCGTAGTCCAGGCGCTCGCAGAGCATTTTCTGGCGTTTCACAGAGGCTTCCTTCCCCGTGAGAGTTTCCGGGTTTTGGTAGGAAATGCCGTAGCGCTCCTGCAGACCCTGAAGGCAGAGGGCGCGCAGGTGGGCCGCGTGGTCTCCCCGGTGGAGGGCGGCTTCCGCCGGACCCTGGTGAAAGACGGGATAGTGGTTCTCGCCGTAGGGCAGCCGGAAGTCGCAGCGCTCCGCGACCCGGAGGGTATTGTCCAGCGCGTCCGGCCGTTCGCCGAAAATAGCCTCCATCTCCGCCCGGGATTTGAGGTAGAACTGGCGCGACGGCATGCGCAGGCGCTCCGCATCCTGAATGCGGGAGGCGGTCTGGATGCAGAGCAGGGCGTCCTGGGCCTCCCAGTCCTGAGCCTCGACGTAGTGCGCGTCGTTCGTCGCGACGACGGGCACCCGGGCCTCGTCCGCCAGCCGGAAGAGCTGGGGAAGGATCTCCGCCTGCTCGGGCATGCCGTGGTTCTGGACTTCGACAAAGAGGCGCTCGCGGCCGAAGATGTCGATGAGGCGGTGAAGGCCGGCCTTGGCCTCGTCGTAGAGGCCTTTGCGGAGCCTGTCGGACAGGTAGCCCTGCAGGCAGCCGGTGAGGCAGATAAGATCTTGGGCATGCTCGGCGATGGTCTGCCAGTTGATGCGCGGTTTGTAGTAAAATCCCTGGGTGTGGGCTACGGAGACCAGGTGCGAGAGGTGGCGATAGCCCTCCAGGTTTCGGGCGATGAGCTCCAGGTGGTAGAGGGGGAAGCGCTCCCGAACGCGGAAGTCCTCCGAGAAGAGGGTGTAGAATTCGCATCCGATGAGGGTCTTGATCGCGTATTTTTGGGCCTCCTTGATGAAGGCGGGGATGGCGAAGACGTTGCCATGATCGGTCATGGCCACCGCCGGCATGCCGAGCCTGTGGACGCGTTCCAGGAGCCGGTCGATGCGGCAGGCCCCATCCAGCAGGCTGTAGTCGGTGTGGACGTGGAGATGGACGAAGTTTTTCTCCATGGCGGACGAGCGGGAACCATTCCCCGAAAAAGCGCCGGAAGGTCAAGGATGCTTGTGGAGGAACATCTTTCTCGGCTGGTTTTGGGCTGTCTTTGGCTCCCTACGGGAGCGTCCGCGCAGCGGACCTCAGCCCAGGGCACGAAAGCAACGCTTTCATGCCCTGGGCTGCAAAGACAGCCCCACACTTCAGCGCTAAGCCTCGGGTCTACCAAGTCTCGGCGTCAGTAAAACACGGAAATGCGGAAGGTTTTCTGTTTCCGCCGCCGCCTTTGCGGGGCAGGACAATGAAAAAAAGAACACCGTGAGGAGATCGGCATCGGGGTTTTAGTCGACGCTCGGGAACTCGATCTTTCATTGTCCTGCCCCGAGGCCCGCCCTGCGGGCGGGTGGGTGGGAAGGACGGGCCGGGCCCGAAGGGCCCCAAAGGCGGCGGCGTCCGGGGGATGGGAGGATTTTGGGGACTTCCTTAAATTGAAAACTGCCTGGAAACTACAATCGACTGAAGATTTTCTAAAACTCCCTTAAAAACTGCAGTCGATGGAGGTGGAGAACCACAGGAGATTCCGGCGGTACTTCTCCGAAATTTTGGATATCCAGGCCTTTTTCCCATTCGCTCCCTCGTAGCGGAGCCCTGCCCGGGTCGTGGTATTCCCGTTGAGCGTGTAGACGATATCCGCCCCGGCGCCGTAGTAGAGGTAGCCCTTCTTCTCGCCCGGAAACGCCCCGCCCGCTTTGAAAGTATCTTTCAATCCGAAGGGCCTCTGAATCCTGTCGTAGCCCACTTTGGCAGAGAAATTAGTGGCGAAACCCTCAAGGCCATGGGGCGAAAGATCGTAGAGATAGTTGGCCTCTCCTTCTAGATTGTGCCTCCTCTGGGTTAGGTCGAAGCAGTAGTAGAGGGAGGGATTCAGGAGAAAATCGCCCGTGCAGCCGATATAGAACTCCTCGCTGTGCCTTTTAACCTTTTCCCAATAGGGTCTAATAGAGGGTATCCAGGCAAATCTGTTCCTGTAGATGTGATGGATAAATCCCGCATCTAAAGTACCGTATTCGGGGAAACTGTAGGAGGCTCCCAAATAGAGATCATATTTATTGAAGCGGGAGTTTTTTATGGACAGAAAAGATTTGGAGCCGAAGTAGGCCTCCCCTTCGCCGAAGAGCGGAGCGCTGACTTCCACCTTTGGGGTAAAGGTCTGCTGGTTGAGCCGGGCTCCGCGTTCGACGCGCTCCGTCTCGAATTTACAGCTCATGTCCAGCGAAAGGGGTGGAAGGCTGAATCCACTTTCCGCCCGCAGGCCTCC
>JAIRLG010000092.1 GCA_031259625.1 Puniceicoccales bacterium | reverse complement strand
CCACAGGAGGCATCGGCGGCGGCGATGTACTCGACGTAGAGCGCGCAGTCGGGATTTTCCTGCTGCCAGCGCATCCAGAACTCCTCGAGCACCAGACGCCACTCGGGGATGGCGAAGAGCACCAATTGCTGGATGGCATGGTCCTGAACCTCCCTCTTGAGTTCGTCGCTTTCGAAGGCCCCGGGGGCTTGAGTTTCCCCTGACGTGGCCTGAATCAGATTCCAGAATAGAACGTTTTTCATGTTTTAAGTATGGGTTGCTGTTTCGGCCGAACTTCTGTCAGAGAGTCAACGTGAACTCAAGTTTTTTTACATATTTTTTAAATATGTATTCCGACGAGTTCGACACAAAACTTGACCGTGAGCGAAAATTTCCGCTGCCTGTCTTTCAATCTTTCCTGAAAAAAGATAGCTTCTCTTTGAAAAAAGCTCGCTCGTGGACTCGTTTATTGACAGGCGAACCACAATTTTTATCCGAAAAAGCCCATCGCATTTTATGGCATCAAAGGTCTCGAAGTGCTTTTGTGCTCTCCTCTGCTGGGGCGTGAGGCTCTCCCTGCGCGCGGAGACGGCTTTGGAGGCGGAAGCTCTGGAATGGGTTCCGTCCGAGCTGCCGGTGGAGACGGGCAGTTCCTGGCCTCACTACCTCTTGCTCCTGCTCTTCGCTCTGCTGGCGACGGCGCTGGGGGTGACGGTCTGGATATTCAAGCGCCGCCGGCCGGAGGCTCCGGAAGAAATCCTCGGTTCGGCGGAGCAGCTGATGAAAGACTTGAAGAAGGCCCGCCAGGCCCTATCGCTGCCGCAGTCGAAGGCCTTCGCCACGCTGCTCTCGACGGGGGTGCGCCGCTACATCGAGCGGGAATTCCCGCGCCAGAGCCGAACCCAAACGACGGAGGAGTTCCTGCACAGCTTCCAGCAGGTCGAACGCATTAATTGGGAGACCCAGAGCGCGCTCTGCGATGTGCTGCGCTTCAGCGACCAGGTCAAATTCGCCGATCGGGAGCTACCGGTGCCGGAACGGCGGGCGCTCTACCTCAAGGCCTGCACCCTGGCCCTGACCCTGCGTCGCCTCTACCGCCAAGAGCAGAGGGAGAAACTTGGGGCCTCGGGTTCACCGGGGGCCGGAAATTCAGCTGTCTCAGTCGCCCATGGCTAACTATCGACTCTTTTCGCCCTTCTGGCTCCTGCTCCTGCTGCTGTTGCCGGTGCTCTACGAGACCCTGCGCCGTCTGCGCCGGCCCAGCGTTCGTTTCCCCAGCCTCTGGCCCCTGCAAAGGAGTTCATCGTCCCCCCAGGGCTCTCCGCAGCGGATACTGTTCACTCTTAAGGCCTGGGGCTTAGCCTTTCTCATCTTCGCGCTGGCGAGGCCCCAGCATGTGGAGAAGACCCAGGAGACCCATCAGGACGCCGTCGACATCGTCATCGCCCTCGACCTTTCGTCGTCGATGACGGCCCTTGACTTCTGGGAGCCCTCGAAGCCGCTCGTCACCCGACTGGACGTGGCCAAGAAGCTCACGGCGGAGTTCATCGAAAAGCGTCCCCACGACCGCATCGGGCTCATCGGCTTCGCCGCCGAATCCTACGTGGTGAGTCCCGTCACCTTCAATCACGAGTGGCTGATCCAGAACCTCGACCGCCTCCACATCGGCAGCATTCCGGACGGAACGGCCATCGGTTCCGCCATCTTGGCCGGCTGTAACCGCCTGCGGGACATGGAGGCGAAGTCCAAAATTCTCATCCTGCTGACGGATGGTATCAACAACAGCGGCAAAGTGTCCCCGGAGATCGCCGCGGAGGCGGCTGCGCGCTACGGGATCAAAATCTACAGCATCGGCATCGGGAAAGAAGGAATGGTGCCCATTCTCATCGTCGGTCAGGACGGCAAACCCATCGTCAACCGCCTTGGAGAGCCCCAGATAATACATCACGAGCTTCCACTGGACAAGGAAACGCTGCAGAAAATAGCCGAGACCACGCAGGGGCGCTTCTTTCACGCGCACAATCACAAGGAGTTTACCGAGATTTACCGAACCATCGATGAGCTGGAAAAGACGGAAATCGAGCTGCAGGCCTACGTGGAGACGAAGGAGTATTTCGCCCTATTCGTCCTCATCGCCTGGATATTTCTGTTCCTGGAACTCATCCTTCGCTACAGCCTATGGAGGGTATTGCCATGAATTTTCTCCATCCCTTTTGGCTCGTGATTGGGGTTGCCCTGTGCGGCGGCCTCGTCGTTCTCTTCCTGTATAGCGAGAAACAGCGGCGGGGCCGAATACATCGATTGCTCACGGACAAGGCCTGGCGGCATCTCGTCCTCAACTACAGCCCGAGCCGGCAGAGGCTGAAATACCTCCTCTGTCTCCTGGCCACGCTCTTCTGCGCCCTGGCACTTGCCAGACCCCGTTGGGGCTACACCTGGAAGGAGTACCACACCCAGGGAGTGGATGTACTCTTCGCCGTCGACGTGTCGCGGAGCATGCTGGCCGGGGATTTGAAGCCCAATCGCCTCGAGCGCACGAAAATCACCATCCAGGACTTCGTGCGAGAGCTGCACGGCCATCGCATCGGCCTCATCGCCTTTGCCTACGACTCCTTCATCCAGTGTCCCATGACCCTCGACTACCGGGCCTTTCTGCAGAGCGTGGAGGCCCTGGACGTCGACACGATTCCGCAGCAGGGCACCGCCATCGCCTCGGCCGTACGGGCGGCGGAGAAGGCGCTGGAAAAGACGCGCAACGAACGCCTCGTCCTGCTCTTTTCCGACGGCGAGGAGTTGAAGAAGGATGCCATCGCAGCGGCGGAGTCGGCGGCCAAGAACGGAATTCACATCTTCAGCATCGGCGTCGGCACCCTCGAGGGGGGCATGATTCCCATTCAGGGGGAAAATCGAACGACGCAGTACTTCAAGGATGCCGAGGGCAAGGAGGTCGTCACCAAGCTCGACGAGACGACTTTAAAGAAATTGGCAGAAATCACGGACGGGCGCTACATCCACCTCTCGGTACAGGAGCTGCAGCAGCTGCTGGAGGAACTGAAGAATCGCTTTCCCATCAAGGAGCAGGAGGTGTACCAGGAAAAGGTCTTCACGGAGCGCTTTTCCTACTTCCTCCTGGTGGCCATCGCCCTCTGGTTCCTGGAAGCCCTTCTGTCCACCCACCGCCGCCCCAGGAAATGGGAACGGCGCCGTGGGGCCTCTTGGCTCCTCCTCTCTCTTACAGTGGGCTTGTTCGAGGGCGGCATTTCCGAATCTTCGGCCCGACTGAGCCAAGGGGAGGAGTATTTCACCCAACGGCGCTACGACCGCGCCAGGGCCTATTACGAAAAGGAACTGACCAAAAATCCGAGCAACGCGAAACTGCTCTACAATCTCGGGACTACTCTTTTGGCGCAGAAAAAGTATGCCGAATCAGCAGAGCGCCTAGAAAAGGCGCTGACGAGCTCCGACCTCGAGATCAAGGACAAGATTTTCTTCAATCTAGGGAACGCTTATTTCGAGCAGGGAAAGCAGATTCTGGGCAATACTTCTGGCGAAAAGCCCGACCTGGAGGCGGCCCAGCAGCTCTGGGAGAAGAGCATCGCCCAGTACGATAATGCCCTGGAATTGACGAAGGATTATGCGGCGGCCGAGAAAAATCGCCGCTATGTTCAGCATCGCCTGGAGGAGCTCCGTCGCCAGCGCGAAGAGCAGGAAAAGCCCCCGTCGCCGCCGGAAAGCCAAAAAAATCCCTCGCAGAAGGGCCAATCGGGGGACTCGGGAACATCTCCATCGGATTCCGATGAGTCGAAATCGTCTCAGGAGGGTGAAGGGCAGTCCGGTCAGGGCCAAAGCCAAGGAGAGAGTAAAGGAGAGGGGAAGAAAGACCAAGAAGGAGGAAAACAGGGAGAAGGAGAGCAGAAGCAGGAGAAAGGTTCAGGAGGACAATCCGAGAAATCGCCCTCCAAGGGAGAATCTTC
>JAIRLG010000082.1 GCA_031259625.1 Puniceicoccales bacterium | reverse complement strand
ACCCGGGCCTCCGGCAGATCGATGTCCGAGAGGATGTAGAGCACGTTGTTGATGCTGACCGAATCGCCGATGTTCTTGAGCACGTGGGTGTCGCCGGATTTCAGGGAGCGGAAGACGATGGTGTAGACGTTGTCGTAGAACTTCCGCTCCCGCCCCAGGTCGATGTACTGCTCGGTCTCCTGGTCGTAGATGGTCACGACGGGCTCCTGCAGCTTGACCCCCTCCTCCGTCTCGATGGCGATGAGCTTGAAGTCCGAAATCGATATTTTGGAGCTGGGAATGGCGTGCCCCAGGGTGCAGCGGAAGGTGTGGTTCTGCCGTAGGTCGTTCAGCATGATGATGTAGTCCTTGTAGGAGGCCTTGGCCTTCGGCCGCTCCAGCACGTAGCCCTCGAACTGGATGCGGTAGGGCGTTCTCTGGAAGGAGACCAGCTCCAGCTCGAATTCCAGCGGATCGGCGACGTATTCCGGCAGTTCGGCCGACAGGGTCTTGCCGATGGAGGTGATCTGCGGCGGGGTGAAGAGGTCGAAGAGCCAGGTGGGGCCCAGCGGCAGGGCCTCCGGCTTCTTCCATTTCAGATAAGGCGGTAGGCGGTAGTTCAGGATTTCCTCCTTCGGCGTGGGAAATTGGTGGTAATCCCCACCCTCCAGCGAGGGCAGGACCGGTTTCGCGTCCTGGTAGGTGAGGCGGAAGTACGTCCTTATGCCCGCCAGAGCTCCCAGCGAGAGGAGCACCCATATCAACTGTTTCCGAAACGTCATGGTCGATCCGAAATCATTTGAGGATATTCCCGGCCTGTTCGTTGAAGCCGAGCCACTCCAGGGTTAGGGTGATCCGCGAATAGCCCGAGGCCACCACGACCTTGGCATTGTCCTTGGGAGCCAGCCGTTCCGCCGGCTTGATGGAGATCCCGCGCAGCACGAGGGGCAGCTGGTTCTTCCGCAGGTGATTGATGAAGTTGCGCAGCGTCTTGGTATAATCCTCGAAGACGATCTGCACGCACACCGAGCTCACCTTCCCCTTCTTGGAGGACAGTCGGTGGAACTTACCCATCTGGAAAGTATCTCCTGCCCCCTTGTTCTTGCTGTCGGCGGACAGGGCCTCGCGTTTGACCGAGATCAGGTTCAGGCCGCCGTCCTGGGCGGAGAAGAGCAGGCCCAAGGTTTTCTCCATCACGAAGGTCTGCTCCCAGAGCTCCCTCAGCGCCGTCTTGGGCGGACTGGTGTTTTTTCTGACGAAGTCCGAAAAGCCGAAACTGACCTCCGTGGGATAGCGCACCCCCAGGAGGCCGGCCTGCTCCCGCATGCGCTGCTCGAAGGCCGCGACGGCGAAGAAGAAATCGACGGTGTTTTTGGGAATCTGCTGCTCGGAGCCCAGCGTCGAGTGCTCGTAATAATCCTCCAACAGTCCGTAGACCAGGAGCTCGTAGGCGTTGGCATCGCTCCGCACCTGCATCAGGGTGCGGCGGTTGACGGGGGGATCCTGCGCAAGCAATTGGGACTTGAACTGCTGCAGCTCCGCTATGAGCCGCTGCAGGGTCATCTTCAGGGACTGCTCCGTGCTGATCTGCTGCCAGAGGTAGGCGATGGCCGATGCGAAGAGGAGCGTGGCGCCCAGGAAAAAACTGTGCCGTCGGAGGAATTTCATCACAGGATCAGCGGGGTTTCTTTCCGGAGCAGGAGGTCGAAGCTGAAGGCGACGGTACACTCGTCCTTCATGAAGAGCTTGATGTTCTGCAATTCCTTCACGAAGGGGACTTGCTGCATGTCCTGCAGGAACTGGGCCATCTGCCGGTCGGTGTTCGGCTGCCCCAGCGCTTCGTTCGTCAGCATGCTCCCCCTCATCGTTATCTGGGGCGAGGCGGCCTCCAGCTTCCAGTCCCATTCGTCGAACCACAGGGTCTGGGCCTTGGCCGCCTGCTCCCGAAGGCCGTTGAAGAATTTCAGCCAGGCATCCTGGTGGTTCACCAGCGAGCGAATGCGGTCGGCATCCTTCCGCCGCGTCGCGATCTGTTCCTTGGCGGCGGCTATGGCCTTTTCAACCTGCACGGCCTCCTGCTGAAAGGCTTTGAGTAGGCCGACCTCGTGCTGGGCCGATTTGTTTTCCGACTGCAGCAGGGACATCTCCCCGAAGAGCAGGATCGAGGTGATGAGTACGAGGGCCAGGATCCACGCCTTGCAGCGGGTGAAGAAGTAGTCCGCCTTCCAGGAGGACGGGATCATGTCCTTGAAAAACGCCGAGCCCTTGCGGCGATTCGTGGTGCTGGTCACGCCGTAGGCCGCGATCAGAGAGGGCTCGAGCAGGGCCTTCATCTCCTCCGGCACCCGTCTCTCGTAGCTGAACTTAAAGTGCTCGGATACGGGGATGACGCTCTTGCCGGCGTCCGCCAGCACCTTCTGCACGAAGGCGTAGGCCGATGAGTGGTAGGCCCCCAGAACGGCCTGGTGGTACTCCTTCCCCGATGCCTCCCGGTACAGGGCAAGTTCGGCCTGTTTGAGCTTCGCGTGCAGCTGCTGCTGCGCCTGGGCGCCGCAGGCACCGGCGGCGGTGGTCGGGTCAGCGGCCAGGATCTCCTGCACGACCCGGGTGTCGTCCGGCACTTCCCCCTCGGAGGCGGGGGCGATTGCCCTAAAACTCTTCAGGAGCTCCAGGTGCTCGTAGGGAAGGGTGCTCATCCGGGTCTTTTTCCCCTCCTGGAAGCAGAGGGTGATCACGTGCGCTCCGGCGTAGACGAAGAGCGTCGGGTCTTTGCAGCTCGCCTGCTCGAAGCGCAGCAGGGCCAGGAGGCTGTCGACAAAGACGTGTCGGACGACGACGTATCGCCTGGCCAGGATCTCCAGCCACCGCTCCAGAAAATCCTGCCGGAGGGCGAAGCAGGGCAGGTCGTTTTCCTTTTCCTTGACGAAGGCGCTGACGAAGCCCGGGAGCCATTTCTCCGTTTCCCCATTGGCCTCGCGCATCGACCGCTGGAGCTCGAAGTCGATGGCCTCTTGGTAATGGAGCTTCGTGACGGCGGGTATGTCCAGCTGCCGGAAGGCCACGGCTTCGCTGGGCACGATGACGGAGTGGACCTGCTGCCGCACGTGGAGGGGAAGTTTTTTGACCCAAGCGTCAAAAACCCTGAGCCATTCCTCTTCGCCGTGGGTCCGGAGCTCCTGGCCCCAAATGCGCGCCACGCGCCAGGTGCCCAGTTTTTTCACCCAGCGCACGACGGCGAAGCACGACGCATTCCCCAGTAGGACAAATTTCTCCCTGCTCAACCAGAACCCCATCTCTAGATGAGCAGGGAACCTATGCATTTTTTTCGCGGCGTCAATCGTTCCTCTGCGGAGGAAGGGTTTTTTGGGCGCAAGGGCCGCTTTCGGAGAAAGCCCGGCGTTCCCCGGCCCTCCGGGCCAGCCAGGAGGGCCGGGAAGCGCCGTCGTCGGGCCCGGGGCCGGCTTTCCAAGGGGGAAAAGCTGGGAGGGAGGGCGGGAGCTTTTCCCCCTTGGCCGCCTGCGCGGCGCCCCCACCCACCCGCCCCCGCGGCGTAAGCCGCGGGGGCGCCGCGCAGGCGGCGATGCCTCCGGCATCGAAAGCCGGCCCCGAACCCGACGGGCCCTTGCGCCCAAACAGTACCCCCTGCTTTTTTCGACCGCGCGTCTCTGCTTTTTCCAGCCCTCCGTGCTCCAGTCCTCTATGTCCTTGCTTTTTTCAGTCCCTTCACCTTCCTTCAGTCTCTTCACCCCACCCACCCTTCGCCGCCTTGGGGGCCCTCCGGGCCCCAGGCCCGCTCCGCGGGCCGCGCAGTAAGGGAAAGGCAGGGGCCCCGTCCATTGCCATACATAGCCAACGCCGCCCAGCCGACCCCCCCCACCGGATGACCACCGAAGCACCCCCCCACCAAAATTACCCT
>JAIRLG010000093.1 GCA_031259625.1 Puniceicoccales bacterium | reverse complement strand
GGTGGGCAGATCCTCCCGCCAGACGTTGTAGACGGGCAGCGCATGGGCCGTCGGCTCGACCTCGCCGACCTCCAACGATTGGAGCTTCTCGCAGTAGCCCAGAATGGTCTGGAACTGCTGCGGAAAACACGCCCGCTCCTCCTCGCTGAAGTCGATGCGCGCCAGCCGCGCGAGCTTGTCGATGTCGAAGCCCTCCATAAGCCTGCCGAAATCTCCGGGAGCGAAGACTAGGGGGCCCTCGGGGGAGGTCAAGGAACAATGAGTGGAAATTGTCATTGTACTACGGCCCAAAAGTCTCTTTAACGGTGCTGTTTCTGGAGGAGAGATGATGCACACCGCCCTTTTGGACATTCGCGACGCCTACGTTTCCTACGACAAGCGCCGCTTTTTCAGCCGTGTCGTGACGCATTTTTATGCCCTGAATGCGATTTCCCTTCACATCCGCCCGGGCGAGTCCGTCGGCCTGGTCGGTGAGAGCGGCAGCGGAAAATCCACTCTCGGGAAAGTGGTGGCGGGTCTGGTTCCACTGGCCAGAGGCTCCCTCACCTTTCGCGGCCAGAGCTTTCACGGTCGGGAGTTCTGCCACCAGCCACTGCGCCTGCGGAAGGAGATCCAGATGGTGCACCAGGACTTCCACGGCACGCTGGATCCGAAGATGAGCATTTTCGGCACCATCGAGGAGGCGCTCGTCCTGCACTTCCCCGAGCACACCCGTGCCTGGCGGAAGCAGCGGGTGGAGCAGCTGCTGGAGCAGGTGGGCCTGTCGCCGGCCATGGCCTTCTACTACCCGAGGCAGCTCTCGGGGGGGCAGCGGCAGCGGGTCAACATCGCCCGGGCCCTGGCGGTCGAGCCGCATCTCCTGATCTGCGACGAGGTGGTGAGTGCGCTGGATGTCTCCGTTCAGGCCCAGATCCTCAACCTCCTGTCCTCGATCCGCGAGCAGCGGGCCCTGGCCATGCTCTTCATCTCCCACGACATGGCGGTCGTCGAGCGCATGTGCGACTTCGTCTGCGTCCTGAATGCGGGCAAGATGGTCGAAAAGGGCACGACGGAGGAGGTCTGCTACCATCCCCGTGACCCCTACACCCAAAAGCTCATCCAGGCAGTCCCGGATTTGTAGCGCCGGAATGGGTAAAATGTTTCCCCGATGAGAAGAGATGGGTGCACGAACTTCGGTGCGGCGCGTAGCCGCCGCCTTTGGAGCCCTTCGGGCTCGTCCGCAAAGCGGACAACAGCGCGATAAAATGCAAAAGAATTTGCATTTTGTCGCGCTGCAAAGGCGGCGGCAAGAGAAATGTCTCGCCGACGAGAGGAGATGTACGGAAATGTTCCCCGGTGAGGGATTAATGGCTTGCCGAGAGGGGAACACTCGGACAATCTCATCGTGGTTTCATGGCATTCCGAGATTTCAGCGTTTCAGCATTCCGGCGTTTCGGTGATCTGGGGTTCTGGCATTGGCGGCGAGCCGGTGTTCTGGCGTTGGCGGTGCTGCTGAGCTGCTTGTCGGCTGAGGAGATTCACGTCGCCTTTTGCCTGGACAATAATTTCGCCGAGCCGACCGGCGTAGCCGCCTACAGCCTCTGCAAAAACAAGGCCTCCGACGACCGGCTCGTGGTCCATGTGGTCATGACGGAGCCGCTGCCGGAGGATCATAGGCGGAAATTCTTACAACTCGAGCGCCTGTTTCCTGGGCAAGTGACCGTGTATATCTACGATGATATGGAGAAAATGCGGCCGCTATTGCGATCCCTGGAGGGCATCAAGGGTAGAGCGTGGCCCATAGCTGCATCGGCGAGGCTCCTGCTCGACAGGGTTCTTCCCGAAAATTTACCCAAGGTGATCTATCTCGATGGCGATATTTTGGTTCTGACTTCTTTGGGAGAACTGTGGCGCAAACTGCCCTTGGCTCCTTATGCCCTGGCGGGCGTGCCGGATGGGTATTGCCAAAGGCCAGATCAACTCTCACAGGGGATTCAGAAGGAGCATATGGAGTCCTTACGGACATACGCCCCAGGATGGGTTTCTCCATTTTATATCAACTCAGGGGTTCTCCTTCTGGATCTCGATGGGATACGCCAAGAGCAGCTTTTCCCAAAAACGATCCAGTGGTCTGTGGAGCATCATCCTAAGTTTCCGGATCAGGATGCCATCAATGTAATATTCCGGGATCGTATCCTGGAATGTGAGGGGAAGTGGAACACCTTCAGTACTGCTACTCAGGCGAGCAATGGCATTTCCGTCATGCATTTTGCCGGCTCGACTAATCCCTGGAAAATTAATTTCTTTCTCCTGGTGGATCATTGGTGGCAACCGAGGCGTTGGCCCCAGCTCTGGAAATGTATCATGGCGCATCCGCCGACCCTCTGGCACCACTATCGGCAGGAGTCCCCTTGGCGACGTCCGGCCGGATCCTGTCTCGTCGAGCTCGAGCTTTTCCGGACGAAGAAACAACGGGCCGTCTCCATTCCCCTCTGTGCTTTGCTGGCAATCTCTTTCCTCTTGTTCCTCTGGCTCTGCCGCTCTCGGGTCAAGAGACGGAGGAACTAGGCGACTGGCGTTGGTTCACTCCCCATTTTCCTCATTGCACTTTGGGGTCGTATGGGCAAGCTAGGCGAAAAATATTTTTATGGCAGCATCCATCGGGAAGATTTTGTCGGAAAAGCGCCTGGAGCTGGGCCTTTCGCTCGAAGAGGTGGCGAACGCGACCAAGATTCGGGCCGATTATCTGGAGGCGATTGAGCAGGAGCAGTTGGATTTCGACCTGCCGGACATCTACAAGCGCGGCTTCATCAAGGCCTATGCCGAACATCTGGGCCTCGATACTGAGGAGGTGATGAAGGCATGCCCGATCCCCTCCTACGAGGCCCTGGTGTCGAATGAGAAGCGGAGGGAAATGGTCTCGACGGTGGCGCGTAAGCAGGCGGCCTACGTGGCGATCGAGCCGGAGGCGGCGGATGAAGAGGTCAATACAGGCAATCCCTCGGAAGCCCAGAGGGAGCATTTCCCCTACGGGAAAATGGGGATTATCACGGCGGTCGTCGTCGTGCTTTTGGCGACCCTCGTCGGCATTTCCCATCTCTCCTCAAGGCAGGCGAGACCGGCCAAGGTCGCGTCGGGCGCTGCGCCGTCCTTTGAGAAAATCGCTCCGCATCGGGAAATCCTTCTGCGGGCGAAGGGGGCCGTGAAGCTCATCGTGCGGGACCGCGATTCCAAGGAGAGGATCTACACCGGTTCTCTGCAGGACGGCGAGGAGCGCTATATCGAGTACGAAAAGCCCATCCAGGTCTATTACGACAGGGGTGAACGGCTCTCGGTGGAGATGGCCAATGGAGAAATCCTGCATCCGGACAAGGGTCGTGGTGGGGTTGAGATCAAGTAGACCGCTTCTCTAGAACCACATAAGCCTTGGTCCATGGCGCCGTCGGCCGGAAAGATGAAGAGGGACGCCAAGGATTTTTCCCATTACGCGCTCTACCGAAAGCTGAGCCGCTGGATCTGGATGAGCATTGGCATCGCCCTCTTTCTCGGCGTATTGTTCTTCTCGCAAAAGCATTTCGTTCGCTATGATTTTCACAGGAATCGCGCCTCTGTGCTCTCCTCAGAACTCGTCGACGCCCTGAAGGGGCTTGAGGAACCCGTTGACATCCACGTCATCCTGCCCATCCACGACGATGACTGGACGCAGGACTTCCTAGCCCACGTGCGGCGGCTGTTGCGCGAATGCGTGGCCCTCTGTCCCCAGAACTTGCGCGTCCATTACACGAACGCAACCCAGGCATCCGCTGCTCTAAAAAACCTGGAGAGCGATTCCTCCTTATTTTTGGAGGATCATTCCCTGCTACTGGTCTCTCGGGACGATGTCCGCAGCATCGACGGGAGAAAGCTCTTCCGCCTCTGCCCAGGGAACCGTATGGAATTTCACGGAGAATCCGAACTCTACCAGCAGCTCCGGGCGCTGCGGCAGCCCTTTAGGAAGAAGATCTATTTCCTCACCGGCCATGGCGAAATGGCCCTGCGCGGTACGCACGGGACGAAGGGTCTTTCCGGCACCGCTTCTTTTCTGGAAAAGAATCACTATCGGCTGAAGGAGCTGGAGCTGATGCAGCGGACAGAGGTTCCCCCGGATGCCGATGCCGTCGTGATTGCCGGTGCCGCATCTCCGCTGATGAAGGCGGAAGTCGATCGGTTGGAGTGCTACCTGGACGACCGCTCGGGACGGATTCTGATCTTTCTCGCACCGCTCTGTCCGCATGGTCTGGAATGGCTATTCTTCCACCGCGGCATCTGGGTCGACCCTCATCGGGTGGCCGAGATCTCTCCGGAAAACCGCCTGCCCTCCGATGAGATCATCGTCCGTCGCTTTGCCGAGCATGCGGCGATGAAGGGGGTGTGCCAGCAGGGTCTGGGCGTGCTGATGGGCCGCGTGCAGGCCGTCCAGCCCGACATCGGTGCCCCTTTGCTCGACCACCAGCACGTCGTCCCCCTCCTCTGGACTTCCGACCAGGCCCATCTTCTGGACGAAAACTTGCCGAAGGAGGAGAGGGGAGGGGAGGCCTCATCCGCGCCGGAGAGGACGGCCGGACTCTTCTCCTTGGGCAGTCTTTCGGAACGCACTTCGCCCCCCGAGTTGGGGTTGGCGATGGATCACGGCAAACTCATCGTGATCGGCAATGCCGATGCTTTGAGCAACACCTGCATCCAGTCGCTGGGCAATCGCTATTTCCTGCTGGGGCTCGTCCAGTATCTCCTGAACGAGAGCGGGGAGCCCTCGCTGCCTTCGGTGGAGGTGGCCGAGTACCGCCTGCAGCTGACGAGGGCGCAGCTCCGGAAGTGCTGGAAGCTCTTCTTTCTCCCGGGACTTCTGGCCCTATTTTTCGGTTTCGGTGTCTATCTGGCCCGACGGGATTCCTGAAAATGTCCCTGCCGCTTCGCCTCTTTTCCCTCCTAGCGTTCTTTTTCGCTTCGCTCTTCCTCAGCTTCAGGGGCTACCGAATGCTCATCGCGCCCCCGGAGCCCGAGGCCATCGGGGATGAAGCGCCGCCGAGGACGATTCGGCTGATGGATCTGGCTTCCGGTACTCGCTGGGAATGGCATCGGGAGGAACACCGTCCCGGCTGGCAGATGTGCTGTCCGGTATCCTGGCCGGCCAATCCGTTTTTCATCGACCAGCTGCTGTCCGGCTTGGCCTCGCTGAAGAACTCGAAGGCGGAGCCTGAACCTCTTCCTCAGGAAAAATCCCCTGAGGAAAAAATGGAATCCCCCGAGGGGAAAATGGAACTGAGCTTTCTCTCCGCCGAGAGGGAGGAGGCGTTCGTGCTCTCCGAAACGGCGGTTTGGGGCAAGGGGCGAAAGCGCGATTTTCCGTTGCCGGAGGACTGGAGGGCCGTGCTCAACCCTTCGTGGCAGGAGATGCTGCTGACGAAGCTCTGGGACTTGGAACTGGCCGCCGTCGATGGGATGATTTTGGAATTCCCCAAGAAGGAGGAGCGTCATGTTTTTTCGAGACGGGAAGGCATTTGGAGCGCGGAGGACTTTCCCTCCTTGTCCTCGGAAAAGCTAAAAACCTTTCTGGCGTCGATTTTGCGCCTGGAGGTGGAGCAATTCCTGCCCAAACAGGGGGAAAATGCCCTAACCCTGGGGCTCCAGGTGCCCGATTGCCGCCTGACCCTGTTCTGCGGGCACGAATCCCATGTGCTGGAAATCGGCAAGTCGTTCTACAAGAAATCCCAGCTGCGCTTCGCCAAGAGGCCGCCCTGCGGGGCGATTTTTTCCCTGCCCTGCGATTTTCTTCAGGAACTCTCGGATCCTCGCGGCTACTTCGCCGAGGATTCTTCGGAAAATGCTCCCTGAGCGGAAATTCATCCCCTATTCCGCATGGCCATGAACTCGCGTCGCATCCTCATCGCCTGCGGGGGTTCCGGCGGGCATTTGGCGCCGGGCATCGCCCTGGCCCAGGAGCTGTCGGGCCGCGGTCACCAGCCGGTGCTTTTCGTGAGCTCGAAGGCGGTGGACCGCCGGATTTTGGCCCCCTATTCCTCATGGCCGGTCTTCTTTCTGCCGGCGAGTCCCCCCTCGAAAAAACTGGGGGCCTTTCTCCGTTTCGCCTATCTGCAACTCCTCTCCCTCGTCCAAACGCTTCGTTTTCTGAATCAAAATCCCGCCGCAGCGGTCGTCGTGACGGGGGGATTTACCTCGCCGCCGGTGGCGTTGGCCGGGTTTTTGAAGAAAATTCCCCTCTTCATCCACGAGTCCAATCGGGTTCCCGGAAAGGTGACGCGCCATCTGGCGAGGCTGGCCCGACGGGTCTACCTGCCGTCGGAGTGGGCTGTGCCCCAAATTTCCAAGAGCCAGCGGCACAAGTTCAGGCCCCTGGGCTATCCCCTGCGCTCGGAGTTTTTCGGCCCCGAGGCCCTGGCCCAGGAGGGCTTTCCGAAGAATCCTGAAAAGGGCCTGAGCTTTCTCCTGCTGGGCGGCAGTCAGGGCGCGTGGGCGCTCAACCGGTGGTTCCGTGAGCACGTCGAGGAATTGGCCCCTCTGGCAGGCCGTTGGGTCTGTGTGACCGGAGAGGGCTATTACGAGGCGCACGGGGAGGATTTGGAAAAGATACGGCAAAATCATCCCTCGGTGGAGTTCCTCCCCTTCTGCGAACACATGCCCTCGCTCTTGGCCGAAGCCGATCTCGTCATCGCCCGCGCGGGGGCCGGTAGTATTGCGGAATGCCTGCACTGCGAAGCGCCGATGCTGCTGGTTCCCCTGCCGTCGGCGTCCGAGGGTCATCAGCAGGCCAATGCGGAATGGGCCCGGGCCCTGGGCTGTGCGTACGTGGTCCGACAGGAAAACTTGGATTTTTTGCTGCCGCTGCTCCGGTGGCTCCACACGGCGACCGGGATTTTGCGGTTCATGCGCCACAAAAGCCGCGACCGGGCCCAGGCAGATGTGCGCCGACTAATCGTCGATGATATGGAGGCCTCCCTGGATGGGACCTGAGGATTTCAGGAAAGCGCCGTGCGCCGGCGATTTTTAGAAAAAACCTCTCATCCCAGTCGATCCGCACCCGGAGGCGATGGGGAATAGCTATGGCGGAGAGAGAGGGATTCGAACCCTCGGATCCCCTTTTGGAGGATCACCTTCTTAGCAGGAAGGCGCTTTCGGCCACTCAGCCATCTCTCCTGAATCTCCCTCGGTGGAAACTAAAGGGACATCCCCTGAAGGTCAAGGTCGCTCTCGGAATGGAGACCGAGCCCGTGCTTGGGTCTGCCGCCTTTGGAGCCCTTCGGGGCTGCCTTTGGCTTCCGAAGGAAGCGGCCCGCCGAAGGCGGGCCTCCGCCGAAGCCCCC
>JAIRLG010000015.1 GCA_031259625.1 Puniceicoccales bacterium | reverse complement strand
GGAAATTTCATTTGAAAAAGTGTTCCGAAAGTCAATCGTCCTTCGGCGTCGCCATGGCAAGAACCCAAACCGCCTCCGCCGCCCCGCGCCTAGCGCGCGAGCCGCCCCACAGCGTCGATTTCGAGCAGGCCCTGCTGGCCAGCTGCCTCCTGGAGGGTGGGCAGGAGAGCCTGCTGCTCTGCCTGGAATCCCACATCTCGCCGGATTCCTTCTACCTACCGGCCCACCAGACCATTTTTCGGGCCATCCACCAGCTCTACACCGAGGCGAAACCGGTCACGGAGCTCCTGCTGGCCGAAAAGCTCTCCTCCCAGGGCGAGCTCGCCTCCATCGGCGGCTACGACACCCTCCAGTCCATCCTCAGCCGCATCGACACTCCCGCCCATGTCCACCACTATATCCAGCGGATACGCGACCTGGAGCTCGTCCGGCGCGTCCTACGCGTCGCCACCGCGGGCATCGAAAAGGCCTACGCCGGCATCGACGATGTCGCCCCTTTTCTGGAAGGCTTTGAAAGCTCCGTTTTCGCCATCAGCCAGGATCGGCTCGTCGACACCGTCACCCCGATCCAGAAATCCGTCGACCGGGTTGCCCCCCTCATCAACCAGATGCTGGAGCGGAAGGGAGCGGTCGCCGGGGTTCCCTCCGGCTTCGTCGACCTCGACCGCCTGACCTTCGGCTTCCATCCCTCCGAGATGATCGTCCTGGCGGCCCGGCCCTCCATCGGCAAAACGAGCCTGGCGTTGGGCTTTGCCCAGGCCGCGGTTCTGCCAAACCAGAAGGGCCAGAAGGGCTTCCCCACCCTCTTCTTCAGCCTGGAGATGAGCGCCGACCAGCTGGCCCTGCGCCTGCTCTGCAGCCAATCCGGCATCGACATGACGGCGCTGAAGAAGGGCCGGGTCTCCGGCGAAAGCTTGGCGGCGATCCACCAGGCTATCAACTTCTTCCGCAATACCCCACTGTGGATCGACGAATCCGCCAGCATGACGATTCTGGAGATGCGGGCCAAGGCACGGCGGCTCACCAACAAGCATCGGCTGGGTCTCATCCTCATCGACTACCTGCAGCTCATCGCCGGCAGCGACACGCGGGCGCCACGGGAGCAGCAGGTGGCGGAGATCTCCCGCGGCATCAAGGCGATGGCTAAGGAGCTCAACGTCCCGGTCGTCGTCCTGAGCCAGCTCAACCGGGACACGGAGCGGGAGAAGCGCCTGCCACGGCTCTCCGACCTGCGCGAATCGGGTGCCATCGAGCAGGATGCCGACGTGGTCCTGCTGCTGGCCAAGCGCAAGGGGGATGATGAGACGGAGGAGACGTCCAGCGACACCGCCATACGGGAGCTGATCATCGCGAAGCAGCGCAACGGGCCCGTCGGCATCGTCCGCCTTGCTTTCCGGAAAAACTTGACCAAATTCGAGAACTTCAGCGCGGCCAATGCCGCTCTGTCCTAGTTTTATGAGATTCCATCGACGCGGTTCTTTTTTCCTGTGCGCCTCGCTGCTGTGCGGGCAGGCGCTTCGGGCGGATCCGGAGGGATGTCCGGTGCGGGAGATCGAGTTCTCCTTCCGGGGCCAGGTGCCCCGGGCTCATCGGGACTTCCTCCTGGCCCACGTCGCGCTGAAGAAGGCCGAACCCTTTCGGGCCCATCTGGCCGATAACTCCCTCCGCTCGCTCTACGCGACCCAGCTTTTCTCCGACATTCGGGTCGACACCGAGGAAACGGAGGAGGGGGTCATCGTCCGCTTTCAACTCGAGGCCGTTCCCAGAATCCGGGCCCTCCGCTTCGAGGGGAATAGGAAGATCAGCACCTCGACCCTCCTGAAAAAAATCCAGTCCAGGGTCGGCCAGAGCCTTCAGGAATTTCGTCTCCACGAGGATGCCTGGCAAATCCAGAAATTCTACCGTGAAAAGGGATTTCCCTTCATCCAGGCCCAGTACCGCATCGACCCCCCGTCCCAGGACTCGGTGGCCGACCCAGCATCCCCGGAGCAGGAACGCGAGGTCTGCTTCCTCATCGACGAGGGACTGAAGTACCGCATCCAACGGATCGACTTCACTGGCCAGGAGCCCCTCAGGCCCTCGCGGCTCCGCCAGGTGATGCTGACCAGAACCTGGAACATCCTGTCCTGGCTGACCCGGCGAGGCATTTTCATCGACGAGATCTTCCAGCAGGACCTCCAGACCCTGCGGGAGCTGTTTCGGGACGGGGGTTACCTCGACGTCCGCATCGACCCGGAGGAGGTCGAGTTTCGCTACAGTCCTCAGGGAAACCTTCGGATTACGATTCCCATCCATCGGGGCGAGCGCTACACGATTGCCTCCGTCGCCCTGCCGACGGTGGAGCTGTTCTCCGCCGAAGAGCTCCAGGCTGTCCTGGGACTGGTTCCGGGTCAGGCTTATTCCCCATCGGCTGTCGAGGCCGCCCAGGAGCGCGTCCAGGATCTCTACGGATCCAAGGGCTACCTGCAGACCGAGGTCTCCCTGACGGCGACGCTGGCCGACGAGGAGAGCCGGAGTATGGATCTGAAACTGGAGATCGAAGAGGGCTCGCCCACCACGCTGCGGGACATCCAGGTCAAGGGCAATACGCGGACGAAGAACAAGGTGATCCTACGCGAGCTGTCGCTGGCCCCGGGAGACCCTCTGGACACCGTGAAGATGAGGATCAGCCAGCAGCGCCTGCGCAATACCCATTTCTTCGAAGAGGTGCATATCCACCCACAGGACTGCCATTCGTTGAGCCAGAAAGACCTCGCGATCCAGGTCAAGGAGAAGACGACGGGGAAGGCCTCCGTCGGCGGGGCCATCAGCGCCGCCAACAACGTCATCGTCTTCCTGGACATCTCGCAGTCCAATTTCGACCTCTTCAGCCCCAGGACCCGATTCCAAGGGGCCGGCCAGAAGTTCAACGCCCGTCTGCAATTGGGCACGAGGAACACCTCGGTCTCCGCGCTCTTCGAGGAGCCCTGGCTCTTCGACCGCGAGCTCACCTTCGGTTGCGAGCTCTTCGCCACCCGGGATCAGTTCAAGAGCTCGGACTTCAACTACGACGGGCCGACCTACCGGGAGCGGCACCTGGGGGGCGAAATCTACTTCCGCAAGGCCCTCTGGGAATACTGGACCGGGAAATTGAGCTACCGGCTCGAGCGGCAGAAGATCGGCGACGTGGGGGAGAAGGCCCCCTTCGAGCTGAAGCAGGACGTCGGGCGCCGATCGATCTCGCGGGTGGGCTTCCTGCTGGAGCGCGACACCCGGGATGACCTCACCCTGCCGACCCAGGGCTCCTCCATCGGCATCACCAACGAGATCTCCGGCGGGATATTCGGCGGGAGTACCCACTTCCACCGCCTGGAGGCCACGGCCGTCCGCCACTTTCTCCTGCACCCGAAGCGCACCCAGGTGTTCTCGCTCTCGGGCCACTTCGGCAGCCTCAGCGCCTTTCGGCACCGGCGCATCCCCTATACCGAGCGCTTCTTCCTCGGCGGCAGTGAAGAGATGCGGGGCTTCGGCTCCCGGGACATCGGGCCGCAGGACGCGGAGGGCTATGTCATCGGCGGCAATTCCCTGGTCTACACCTGCGCCGAATACGCCCTCGAGCTCTTCGAGCCGCTGAGATTCGCGATTTTCGGCGAGTGTGGCTATGTCAATGCCCGGAAATTCGACCTAAAACCCAAGCACTACCACGTGGACTACGGCTTCGGCCTGCGCCTCCTCGTCATGGGTGCCCCGCTGCGCCTCGACTTCGGCTTCCCCGCCCGCCGGGCGAAGGGCACAAAGCGGCACACGATGCAGTTCAACTTCTCCTTCAGCACGGGCTTCTAGGCCGTCAGGACCCCCGAAACTTCCGGCGAGCCTCCTTCGAGCCTCCTTCGGGCGATGGCGGAGGAATAGGCGATCCCCGGTGTTTTGGCCGCTGCCGCTTTTTTTCAAAGAAAAAAAGCGGCGTCGCTGCGCAGCAGCGACGGGCTCCCCTGCGGGGAGCCAGCGGCCAAAACCCGCCCAGGGAAACTCAACTCCGGTGCTGGGACTCGAGGTAGATCCACAGGAGCTGCACATCCGAGGGACTGACCCCGCTGATGCGGGCCGCTTGGCCGAGGGTGGCCGGCCGGATCCGGGAAAACTTCTGCCGGCTCTCATTCCGCAGGCCCTTCATCGCCTGGTAATCAATACTTTCCGGAATCGGCACCGCCTCCATCGCCCTCATTTTCTCCACCTGCCGGAGCTCGCGCTCCCGGTAGCCTGCATAGGCGAGGCGGTAGAGCACCTCCTCCCGCACCTCGGGGGCCAGATTTCGAAAGGAAGAGGGCAGGATTTCCGATGGGGACTCGCCGTTCTGCCTCACCGCATCGGCCCAGGTATAACCCTCCCGCCAGTGCGAGGACTCCAGCCATTCCACCTGCTCCTGAACGGCCCGTTGCTTGGCGACGATGCGCCGGATCCTCGCCTCCGGCAGGAGCCCGTAATGCCGGGCATGCTCCAACAGTCGCAGCTCCGCGCTGGAATGGTTGAGCAGGAGCCGGTGCTCCGCCCGGGCGGTGAACATCCGGTAGGGCTCTTCGGTGCCCTTCGTGACGAGGTCATCGATGAGGACGCCGATGTAGGCCTCATGGCGCTTCAGCACCAGCGCCTCCTCCCCCCGCAGCAGTGCCACGGCATTGATCCCCGCCAGCAGGCCCTGCCCCGCCGCCTCCTCGTAGCCCGAACTGCCGTTGATCTGGCCGGCACAGAAAAGTCCGGCGATGGCCTTGGACTCCAGGGAGGGCTTGAGCTGGGTCGGGGGCAGGTAGTCGTACTCCACCGCATAGGCCGGCCGCAGGATATGGGCCCGCTCCAGCCCGGGAATCGTCCGGAGCATCGCGTACTGGATCTCCAGCGGTAGACTGGTGGACAATCCATTGATATACCACTCCTCCGTCGAATGGCCCTCCGGCTCCAGAATCAGCCGGTGCTCCGCCCTATCGGGAAATTTTGTGCACTTGTCCTCGATGCTAGGGCAGTAGCGCGGCCCGGCGCCCGAGATCTGGCCGGAATACAATGCCGACTGCGACAGCGAGGCCAGTACCAGCTCCCGCGTCGCCGCCCGTGTACGCGTCACCCAACAGGAGCGCTGCCTTCGGCCCAGGAGCTCGCCCTTGCTCAGCAATTTTGGGGACTCTCCCCAACATTCTAAAGAAGAAGGGACGGGAATGCCCTCTCCCCGCGTGTCGTAGAAGCCGAAGAGGACGGGCTCTCCATCCCCGCGCTCCTCCTCGCAGGGGGAGAAATCGATGCTGGGGCCGAGGATGCGGGCGGACGTACCGGTCTTCAGGCGCCCCAGCTCCAGACCGGCCTCCCGCAGGCCCTGCGGCAGCGCCGTCGAGGAAAAATCCGCCAAGCGTCCCCCGGCCGTGTGGCGCAATCCCATATGCAGAACGCCGTTCAGAAAAGTCCCCGTCGTCAGGACGACGGCGGCGGCGAAGAACTCGACGCCCAGCCGGGTCCGAACCCCCACGGCTCGGCCCTCCTCCAGCAGGAGCTCCATCACCAGGGCCTGCAGGAGGAAGAGGTTCTCCTGGTTTTCCAATACCCATTTCAGGCGGAATTGGTAGGCCTTTTTGTCGCTCTGGGCGCGCGGCGATTGCACCGCCGGCCCCTTGGAACGGTTCAGCAGGCGCCACTGGAGCGCGCTGGCATCGGCATTGACGGCCATTTCCCCGCCGAGCGCATCGATCTCGCGCACGATCTGCCCCTTGGCCTGGCCACCGATGGCCGGATTGCAGCTCATCTGGGCCATCGTGTCGTTGTTGCCCGTCAGCAATAGGGTTCTGGCCCCCCGCCGGGCCGCGATGAGCGCCGCCTCGCAACCGGCATGCCCCGCGCCGACGACGATTACGTCGTAGGGATTTTGGCGACCATAGGGCTCGGCAGGACCAGCAGCCATAGATTCCCTAAGGGAAGCTCAAAACGCGCAGCGGCAAGTCCATTCCTTCGGCCCCACTCTCGGGGTCTTCCTACTCCCGAACCTCCCCAGGGCCCAGAAACGCGCGGTGGCGGAAGGATGAAGGAGAGGAAGCGAACACATTTTCTCACCTCCACCTGCGTCTCTCTCCAGGAATCCAAAACGCGCCCCTGCGGAAAAAGGATGCGGGAGAAGCAAACGCTCAGACGCGCATGAAGAAGCTCGGATCGATGCCTCCCGCCGGAGCGGGCGCTTCTGCGGAGACCTCTGCGGATTTTTCGGTCGAGCCGCTGCTGCCGCTGTGCTCCGGCATCTCTCCTCGGGTGAACTGAAGCATTTTTTCGCTCCAGGCCTCCACCTCGTTGACGAAATGCTCGAACAGGGTTTTGAAGTGCTCCAGCTCGATGAAACGGCTCGGCAGGAGACAAGCCACCCCTATTTGGCCGGAATCCTGGCTGTAGGAAAACGTAAAACCGCTCCCTTCGAGGGAGGCATTCTCGTGGTTGAAGAAGAGGAAGACGTTCTTTTTCGCCATCTCCGGCACCTCGCCGATCTCGGAATAGAAGATCACGCCGTCGAAATAGGGATTGAATTTCAGGTGGATCTCCAGGTTGTTCTTGGCCGACAGGCAGCAGTAGCCGGTCGGATCCACCTGCAGCGCCACCCCGATCTCACGCCCGAAGGCGCTGATCACATTCGCCATCTGATCACACGACATATCCCAGAAAAAACCCTTCTCCCAGGAGTTTAGGCATTTTTCCCCAGAGGTCAAGGCCTCAGGCATGGGCCCAGCGGGTCTTCGGACCGAAAAATGGGAAATCTTCGGGCCGAAAAATGGGGAAATTTCCCAAAAAAAACTGAAAAATCCCCATGGGGTAGGCCGTGAGCTTTTCGCCGTCTGTCTCCTTCGCTGTTTGGCCCTTCTTCGTTTGTTTCCTTCGCTGTCTTTGGATTCCGGATGGAATCGCCCGCGGAGCGGGCACCAGCGCGCCCACGGAGTGGGCGCGCTGCAAAGACAGCGAAACCCCAGACAGCGAACTTCCCGGGCCGAAGCCACGGGAGTACCTCCTCAGGGCAGCGGCAGGAGGCCCCTCAGGACAGCAGCGGGAGAACGGCCGCTGCGACTGTTTCGACTGAAATGCCCTCCATCGATGGGCTCGTGGGGGACTGGAGCTCCCGGCGCGGCGCGGCGAAAAAAAGTCCGTTTCTCCGGGGCGAGGTGGGGCCGTAGAGGACGACACAGGGAACGCCCAGCACATTGGCCAGGTGCATCGCGCCCGTATCGTTGCCGACCACGACCGAGCAGGAGCCCAGCGCATCGGCCAGGCCTCCGAGGTCCGTCCTGCCTTCCAGGTGCGTGATCTCCGGAGCGGAAAAGCCGCGGTGGCGGGACAGGATCTCCGCATCCGGCGCCGTGCCCAGGAGCAGCACGCGCCCACAGCGGCCGGCGGACAGGAGCCTCGAAGCCAACTGCTCCCACCGCTCCAGCGGCCAGCGCTTCGCCGGAAGGTTCGCGCTGCCAAAAACGAGGCCCACCGTGACCTCCTCGGGTCGGAGCCAGGTCTCCTGGGGCGCACGGGAAATTTTTTCCCGCAGACCCATCGACCGAAAAAAGCGCTCCCAGAGAAGGCTCTGATGCCCATCCTGAAAATCCGCCGGCACCTTCCAGGGATGCCGGACAAAAATCCTCCTCCTTTGGGGAAGCTGCAGGCCGAAGGTCTCGTGGGCGCGCAGGACTTTTGCCTCCAGTTCACTGCGGAGCGAATGGGTCAGCAGGATATAGAAGTCTGGGATTTCCCCGCCCAGGGAACGGAGTTTTGGAAAATAGCCCCAGCCCTTGGGAGGCAGGGGCAGAAAGTGATCCGCCAGCCGCCAGCGCGACACCAGCGGGGCCAAGGAGGCCGGCCCCAGCAGCGTAAGCGCCGCATCCGGACGCCCGGAGCGCAATTCCCGCAGCAGGGGAACGGCCATGACGAAGTCCCCGAGCCAGTTCGGCAGGCGAATCCAGATCCTCGTCGCCCGAGCCCGCACCAGCTCCGCCCGCACCGCCGGGTCGCTGAGGAGCAGGTTCCGCCGATGGTCGAGGTGGAGGAAGGCCTGGGGCTCGTCCTGGGTATGCCAGCGGCGGTGCACCCAGAGCCAATCCTCGCAGAGGGCTTCGTCGGAGCGCAGGAGCCGACCCAGCCAGTCATTGCCCACCTGCGTCCAGGACGAGCCCGGCTCCGGCTTCACCAGGCGCTCGATCTCGAAACGCACCCGGGCAAAGCCTCGGCGACGCGTCCACAGGGCATAGACCTCCACTCCCTCTCCGCACGGGGCCAACAGATCGGCCAGGGGACTGCTGGAGGCCAGACGTCCCATGAAATGGGACAGAATCCCGCTCCTGCCCGCACTCTGGTCGCCCAGAAAGGCGATGATCCCCTTCGCCCGAAGAATGCCCTTGGCCCTCAGAAAGCCGTCTCGGCGGGAGAGCAGTTCGAGGCCGAAGCGCCCCCGCGTGCGCCGGAGCCAGGCATCGAGCCATGGATTTCCCAGCGGGCGGAACAGAACCCCACTGCGCCGCTCCCGGGCGAGCTCCGGGGCGAAAATCGGCAGCCAGGTCGCCGCCTCCATCAGGCTCAGATGCGGAATCCACAGCAGCACCGGCCGCGGTCGCTCCCGGACTTCGTGCAGCCACTGCCCCAGCGCTTCGGAAACGGCGCCGTTCCTCCGGAGGCGGTTCTGGGAAAAAAAGGGCGAGGCCAGGGCCAGGCAGCCCATTTCCACCATGCGCCCGCAGCTCGTCCGGCCGATGCGCCGCTTCCAGGCCCAGGATTTCTGGGGAAAGGCATGGTCCAGGTTGGACAGGAGTGTCCGGCGGCGACGGGGGAAGGCGTAGTAAAATGCCCGGCCCAGCAACGCGGCCAGAAGAGCAACGCCCCGGCTCGGCAGCAGTGACAGGATCAAGCCCACCGTGGGGAGAAATCCTCGCAGGAGGACTTCGGCCACCTTCATCTCACGAATCCTCGAAGCGGCGGAAGAGCAGCGCCGCGTTGTGACCCCCAAAGGCCAGATTCTCGCTCAGGGCCGTCCGCACTTCTCGGCGCAGGGCGACATTCGGCACGTAGTTGAGGTCGCAGTCCGGATCGGGAAATTCGTAGTTGATGGTCGGGGGGATGAGGCCGCTGACGATGCTCTGGACGGTCGCGATGGCCTCGATGCCGCCGGCCGCACCCAGCAGATGGCCGGTCATGCTCTTGGTCGAACTGATGGGAATGGTCCGGGCGGCCTGGCCGAAGACCCGTTTGATGGACAGGGTTTCGCTCCGGTCATTGTAGAGCGTCGACGTGCCGTGCGCATTGATATAGTCCACCTCCTCCGGTGCGCAGTTGGCCCCTTTCAAGAGACGGCGCAGGCAGAGGGATAGACCCTCGCCCTCGGGGTCCGGTGCGGTGATGTGGTGGGCATCGCAGGAGGCCTCGTAGGCGACGAGCTCGGCATAGATTCTGGCCCCGCGGCACTGGGCATGGGCCAGGGTTTCCAGCACCAGCACTCCGGCTCCCTCCCCCATCACGAAACCGTCCCGCTTCGCGTCGAAGGGACGGCAGGCATGGGCCGGATCCTCGTTGAAAGAAGTGCTCAGGGCCTTCATGGCGCAGAAACCGGCGAAGCTGAGCTCCGTCAGCGGGGCCTCGCTCCCGCCGGCCAGCATCACATCGGCCTTCCCCAGGCGCAGCAGCTGAAAGGCCTCGCCGATGGAGTGCGAACCGGCGGCGCAGGCGGTCACGACGGAAAAATTGGGCCCCTTGGCGCCCACCTCAATCGCCACCACCCCGGAGGCGATGTTGCAGATGAGTGAGGGGATCATGAAGGGCGAGACCCTTCGCGTCTCGGACTGATGGAATCTGCCGGTCTGGACCTGGATGGTCTCCATGCCTCCGATGCCGGAGCCGATCACCACCCCCAGGCGCTCGGCCTCGTTCGTTCCCTGCGGGGAAAAGGAAGCATCCCGCAAAGCCTTCTGGGCAGCCGCAACGGCGAACTGGGCGAAGCGGTCATTCCGCCTGGCCTCCTTGGGATCCATGAAACGTTCCGGATCGAAATCCTTCACCTCCGCCCCCACCCGGCACTCGCAGTGGGTCGTGTCGAAGCGCGTGATCCGCCCGATGCCCGAGACGCCCGCCGTGAGGCGTTGCCAGAACAGCTCCAGTTCGTCGCCCAGCGGCGTGACCAGGCCCATACCCGTCACCACCACCCGTTTCTCCGGTGGAAGGGAAGCCACGGCCACGGTCTCAGGCGACGGCCTGCTTCTGCCCGAGCTTATCCGAGATGTAACGAACGACATCCTGGACCGTCCGCAGTCCCTCCGCCTCCGCCTCCGGGATTTCCCCACCCAGTTCGTTGGCGAACTCCTCCTCGAAGGCCATCACCAATTCCACCGTATCCAGAGAATCCGCACCCAAGTCTTCCAGAAAAGAAGCCTCCGGCGTGACCTTTTCCGCACTGACTCCGAGCTGGTTAATGATGATCTCCTTAACGCGCTGCTCTATCGTTTTTTCAGTCATATCGTCGTAAATTACGAATCAAGTTCGGCCGAAGTAAGACGAAAATCTTTACGAGTCAAGAGGCTTCTCCCGCTTCGCACTGAGGCTTCTCTCGCTTTGCACTTGCGCTTTCCAAGGCCTATTCTAATCTTAGCCGATGCAACTGCTGGCGGGGACTTCGCACCGGGCCCTGGCGGAAGGGATCGCCTCCCATCTGCGGCAAGCCCTCGGTGCTGTGGAGATCTCCGAGTTTCCCGATGGCGAGACGCGGGTGTGCCTTCTGGAAAACCTCCGGGGCCGCGACGTCTTCCTCCTCCAATCCCTGCGGCGGCCGGCCTCCCACTACCTCATGGAACTGCTGATGCTGGCCGATGCCGCCCGCCGGGCCGACGCCGCCTGCATCACGGCCGTCCTCCCCTTTTTCGCCTACGCCCGACAGAACCACCGAGGACAGCAGCAAACCGCCCTCACGGCCAAGCTGGTGGCCAATCTGCTCACGACTGCTGGCATCCGGCGCCTCCTGACGCTGGAGCTCCACACGCCCTCGCTCACGGGCTTCTTCGACCTTCCGGTCGAGCACCTGTCCGCCGACTCCCTCTTTCTCCCCCGACTGCAAAAACAGAAGAGTCCCCGCCGGAGCATCGCCTCCCCCGACCTGGGCGGGGCGAAACGGGCGGCTCTCTGGGCCGACGCTCTGCACTGTCCGCTCCTCCTCCTCCGGAAGCGACGCCGAGAGGGAGGGGAGCCCGCCATCGTCGACGCGCTGGGGGAGATCGAAAACCGCGACATCCTCCTCGTCGACGACATGGCCGAAACCGGCTCGACGCTGGCGGCGGCCGCCCAGTACCTGCGCCGACGGGGAGCTGCCTCCGTCCGGGCCGCCGTCGTGCACAGTTCCCTAAACAACGCCGCCCAGCAACACCTCCACCACAGCGGCCTTGAAGCGCTGTTCACGAGCAATTCCATCCCGACCGACAAGAATCTCCTCCCGACTGATAGAAATCCCCTCTCAGCCGATGAGGACTCCCTCCCAGCCGATGGAAACTCCCTTCCGGCCAACGGGGATTCTCCTCCGGCCAACGGAAACGGCGGCCTGCCCGTCACTGTCCTCGACCTGGCCCCCCTTTTGGGCGATGCGATCCGCCGTCTCCACGAAAATCGCCCCCTCGAGAAGCACTTCCTCGCCTAAGAAATTCCCCACCGGTTCAGGAAAGGCCCGACACTTCAATCCTCCAAACCCCGGCAGTCTCGGTTTCCCGGCAACCCCGGTTTCCGCCTTTGCGGGAGGGGGAAGAGAAAAGGGACTTTTCTCTTCCCCTCCCGCGGCCCGCGCAGCGGGCCTGGGCCCCTTTGGGGCCCAAAGGCGGAAACAAAATCGCCGAGCAATAAAGAATGGCCTCGGGACCAAAAACCTTTCCATAATCCGGACCATGATAGCGGTTTCACTCCACAACACCCTCAGCGGGCAGAAGGAAAGGCTTCAGCCATCGGCGGACGGGCTTTTGCGGGTCTACTGCTGCGGGCCGACGGTCTACGCAGCGGCCCACATCGGCAATTTCCGCAGCTTCCTACTGCAGGACGTGCTGCGCCGCGTGCTGGAGCGGAGTGGTTACCGCGTCCGCTGGGTGCGCAATCTGACCGACGTCGACGACAAGACGATCCGGGGGTCTCGGCAACAGGGAATCCCTCTGAGGGAATTCACCGACCCCTGGATCCAGGTCTTTCGGGAGGACTGCCAAAAGCTCCAGATCCTGCCGCCGGACGTGGAGCCCCGGGCGACGGAACACATCGACGAACAGATCCATTGGATACAGCGGCTCATCGGGGCCGGATTTGCCTATCCGGATACCGATGGCTCTATCTACTACCGCCTCAGCTCCTTCCCGTCCTACGGCCGGCTCTCCCGCCTGCCGGCGGAAAATTTGAGGCCAAAGACCAAGCCCCCCGTCGACGCCGATGAGTACGACGGCGATTCCGTTCACGACTTCGTCCTCTGGAAGGCCCGAAAGGAGGAAGACGGAGATTGTCACTGGGAAAGTCCCTGGGGGCTCGGTCGACCCGGTTGGCACATCGAGTGCAGCGTCATGGCCCTACACTACCTCGGCGAGACCCTCGACCTCCACGGCGGCGGGATCGACCTCTGCTTCCCGCACCACGAGAACGAAATCGCCCAGGCCGAGGCCCTGACAAAAAAATGCTTTGCCTGGCACTGGTTCCACTGTGCCCATCTCCTGGTCGATGGGAAAAAAATGTCCAAAAGCCTCGGCAACTGCCACACGTTGCAGGAGCTTCTCGACAAAGGCCATGACCCGATGGCCGTCCGCTATGCCCTCATCGCCGGCCACTACCGCCAGCCGCTGAATTTCAGCTTCCAGAGCCTGTCCATGGCCGAAAGGGCCCTCCAAAAGCTCGCCCGGGCCCGGGAGCAGCTCCAGAACCTCGCCGGGGAAAATGTTCCCCAAAAATCTGAATCTCTAGATCCTCGGGAACCCGAGTCTCCAGCTTTCCAAAAATCAGAATCTCCGGAAGAAGGCGGCTCCCTTTTCTCCGAGGCCTGGCGGGCGCTGCGGGACGATCTCAACATTCCCCGCTGCCTCGGGAGTATTTTTTCCACCATCGCCTCTCCGGACTTGGGTCGCCTGTCGCCGGCAGAGGCCCGCGCAGGCCTGCGCGGGCTCGAGGACATCGTCCTCGGAGCCCTTGGGCTCACTCTGCCGGCGACAAGGGCCGACGGGCCGGTCGAGATCGCCGTTCCGGAGGAGGTGCGGGAGCTGGCGGAACGGCGCCAGAAGGCCCGGGAAGAGGGAAATTTCGCCGAGGCCGACCGCCTGCGGGAGCGGATCCAGGCCCTGGGCTGGCGACCCGTCGACCGGGCCGGGCATTTCGAGCTGAAAAAAACGGAGCCGTCAGGCTAAAAAAAATAAGCCAGTCAGGTTGAAAAGAATAGGCCAGTCGGACTGAAAAGAGTGGG
>JAIRLG010000058.1 GCA_031259625.1 Puniceicoccales bacterium | reverse complement strand
AGCAGTTCCAGACCATTCTGGGCTACTGCGAGAAGCTCCAATCGTTGGAGGTCGGCGAGGTCGAGCCGACGGCCCATGCGCTGCCCGTCTACAACGTCTGGCGGGAGGATCTGCCCACCATTCCCCTATCGCCCGCAGAGGCCCTGCGCAACGCCCCAGCCCAGCGCCAGCAACAGCTCGTCGTCCCCAGAATCCTGGACTGAGCCCTCCGCCATGCCAGCGCATTTTTCCGGCTTCGGGTGGTTCTTCAGTTTTGGGCGATTCTCTAGCTTTGAGTCGTTCTTCGGTGTCGGGTCGCTCTTCAGCTCTAGGTCATTTTTCAACTTCGGTTCGTTCCTCAGCTCTGGGTGGTTCCCCAATTTCGGGTCACTTTCCAGCTTTCGGCCGTCCTGCCGGCTGTCTTTGCCCCAGGAAAAAGGGGTCGGGGCTGCCTTTGGGCCGAAGCCCCCGAAGGGGGCTTCGGCGGGGCCCGCCGCCGGCGGGCCGCTTCCGGCGGAAGCCAAAGGCAGCCCCAAAAACACCACCTCCAAAAAACCCCCGACCCTCTCCCCCCTTTTTCCTGGGGGGGCCCGCGCAGCGGGCGATTCCTCCGGAGTCCAAAGACAGCCGGAACCACCCAAAGGCCCTCATTTCTTTTCCCCTCTCATCCAATCTTCCCGATGAAATCCCAGATCCATCTCCTCGGCGCCGGCGAGCTTTCCCGTCTCCTGCGGGAGAGAAAAATCTCCTCCGAAGAACTCACCCGGGCCTTCATCGAGCGGACGGAACGGACGGAAGAGAAAATCCGGGCCTTCATCTCCTACGACGCGGACTACACCCTTGCCCAGGCGAGGGCCTCGGATCAGCGCCGGTCGGAGGGAAAGATCCAGGGGCCCCTCGACGGCATTCCCGTCGGCATCAAGGACCTCATCGCCGAAAAGGACCAGCCCCTGACCTGCGGCAGCCGATTCATGGAGCACTTCCGCAGCCCCTACGACGCGACGGTGATCCAGAAACTCCGCGACCAGGGGGCCGTCCTCTGGGGCCGCCTGAACCTCGACGAGTTCGCCATGGGCTCCTCGACGGAGCACTCCGCCTTTCAGGTCACCCACAACCCTTGGAATCCGGACTGCGTCCCGGGCGGCAGCAGCGGCGGTTCCGCGGCGGCGGTGGCGGCGCGTCAGACCCCCCTCGCCCTGGGCTCCGACACCGGCGGCTCGATCCGGCAGCCGGCGGCCCTCTGCGGGGTCTGCGGATTGAAACCGACCTATGGCCGCGTCAGCCGCTACGGCCTGAGCGCCTTTGCGAGCTCGCTGGACCAGATCGGCCCCATCGGGCGGACGGTGGAGGATACGGCACTGCTCCTGCGGGCCATCGCCGGCCACGACGGGCACGACTCCAGCAGTCTGCGGGAAGAAGTCCCGGACTACCCCTCCGCCCTGCGGGAAAAAATTTCCCCCCAGCGCATCGGCATTCCCCGGGAATACTTCGCCGAAGGCCTGGAGGCCGAGGTGCGCGGCGCCGTCGAATCGGCCATCGGGTTCTACCGCTCCCGAGGGCACACGATCGTCGAGCTCAGCCTGCCCCACCTGGATTACGCCATACCGGTCTACTACGTGGTGGCCACGGCCGAAGCCGCCTCCAACCTGGCCCGTTTCGACGGGATCCGCTACACCCGTCGCAGTGCCCACCGCAATGCCATCGATGTCTACTTCCGCTCGCGCAGCGAGGGCTTCGGCCCCGAGGTCAAGCGGCGCATCATGCTGGGCACCTACGTGCTCAGCAGCGGCTACTATGAGGCCCAGTACCTGCGCGCCCAGAAGGTCAGAACCCTGATCCGGCAGGACTTTCTCGAGGCTTTTGAGTCGGTGGACTTCCTGCTCACACCGACGAGCCCCAGCACCGCTTTCAAAATCGGGGACCGGTCAACCGATCCTTTGGCGATGTACCTCAGCGACATCTACACCGTTTCGGCCAATCTGGCCGGCATTCCGGCCCTCTCCATCCCCTGCGGGTTTTCCTCCCGAAATCTGCCGATCGGGCTCCAGCTGATGGGCCCCTTCTTCTCCGAAAAAAAACTGCTGCAGATGGCCTACGCCTTCGAATCCGAGCACGATTTCTCCTCCCGCCAGGCTCCAGTCTGACCTCTGCCAAACTTCTGCCCCCCGTCAGGCTCCGCCCTGATCTCGGTCGTATCCGGAGTGCTCCCTTCGCCGTCTTTGCGGCACTGGAAATGAAAAAAAATTTTCATTTCCAGCGCCGGGGCCCGCTCCGCGGGCGATCCCTCCGGGATCCAAAGACGGCGAAGCCGGCCACGGGTACTTCCCCCCCTCCACGAGCTCTCCGCAAGCCGTCCGGGCCCGTGGGGATGCGCCGGAGGCCCGGGAGACGATGAGCTCCAACGCCGGAGAGGATGGACTGCGGCGAACGGGGGGGCTTTCCCCAGGAGATAGGGAGGAAAGAAACTCCGCCATCGCCAGCGGGCGCGGGGCTTTTTCCCTAAAGATGCACATGGACAAGCTTTCGTCGGAGCCCAAAGGGAAGCTGCTCGTCGCCCTATCCGGCGGCGTGGACAGTTCTGTGGCGGCCTTGCTCCTGCGGCGGCAGGGACGGGAAATCCTGGGCACCTACATGCGCACCTGGCACGACGAAGATCAGCGGCGGCCGCTCGGCCACTGCCCCTGGCAGGAGGATCTGCAGCACGCCCGCAGCGTCGCCGAGCAACTTTCAATCCCCTTTTCGGTCGTCAACATGATCGAGCGCTACCGCCGATGGGTCGTGAGGCCCCTGGTCGAGGGCTATCGGGACGGTTTGACCCCCAATCCGGACATCCTCTGCAACCGACACATCAAATTCGGCTTTCTGGCCGATTACGCCCGGGAATTGGGCTGTGCCGGCCTCGCCACCGGACACTACTGCCAAAAGCAAACT
>JAIRLG010000079.1 GCA_031259625.1 Puniceicoccales bacterium | reverse complement strand
CGGAGCAGCCGGCCGTCGTCGGCGAGACTGCCCAACGGCAGCGGCAGACGCTTTTCTACCCCCAGCTGGAGCTGATGTATTCGCTGTTTCAGTTCGGAAAAGACGAGGCATCGGTGCGGGCCGTGACGGAGGCTCTGGAGGCCTCGCGGCACCAGTACGCCCGTGGATTGCAGACCGTGGTTCATCAGGCCCAGTGCGCCTACTGCCGACTGGATTCGGCCAAGGCGGCCGTGGAGGCGGAGGAGGAGAATCTCCGGGATGCCGAGCGGCTGCGGGCGGCAGTGGCCAGGCGCTATCAATCGGGCTTGGCGGACCGGCAGGAGGATTTGAGGGCCGAGGCCTCCGCCTGGCAGGCGCGTTTCCGCCTGGAGCAGACGAGGGCCGGTGTCGAGGCCGCGCGGGCGGAGTTGTCGGCCATCTGCGGCCGGCCCGTCTCCGCCGACGTCGATATTCTGCCCCTGCCGAGGAAGGACATCGCGTGGGAGGAATTGTTCTCCGGATTCGAGACCTGGATGGAACGGCCGGTGGAGGAGCGGGAAGACCTGGTGGCGGCCAAGGGTCTGCTGGCCTCCAAGGAGGCGGCCCTGAGGGCGAAGGAAAAGAGCCTGTGGCCGGAACTGGTGGCCGGATTCACGGGCTCGCTGAGAAAATTTCGGCACGTGCCCGGCAGCCATCGGCAATACAATGCCTACGTGGCCCTGCAGTGGAACCTTTTCGATGGTTTTCGCAACACCTACGACATTCTGGAGGCGGCGGAGGAGAGAAAAATAGCCGAAGCCGAGTGGCAGGAGGCTCGACTGAAGGCCAGTCAGGAGATCTGGACGGCCTACCACGCCGTTCAATCATCCCGGAAACAGCTCCGGGCGGCGGAGGCCTGTCGGGAAGCGGCGGGGAAATCTTTCGAGGCCACCCAGGTCGCATACCAGAACGGCCTGGCCTCCTTCTCGGATTTGATTTCGGCTCAGAGTGCTCTGGCCAGTGCTCGGCAGCAGCAGGTGCAGTCGGAGGATGCGGCCTACGTGGCCCTGGCGAATCTCGGCTACGCGACCGGAGGCATCGTCGTCGGAGAAGCAAGTCCTCATCCTTTGTGCTATGTCCATGAAATATAGATTTTCTCCTGTGCGCTGGGGATTCATCGGCCTCCTGGGCCTGGGGCTGACGTCCTGCCGGGATTCCGGTCCCGACTCGATGGCTCCGACTCAGCGGCCACCGACGCCGGTCCATTCCGTTCTGACCCAGGAGCGGGATGTGCCGCTCTATCTGGAAGCGTTGGGCCACCTGCGCGCCTCGGAGGAGGTGCAGATCATCCCGCAGGTCTCGGGGGAGATCGTGGCGGTTCATTTCAAGCAGGGGAGTGTCGTCCAAAAGGGTGAGCTTCTCTTTTCATTGGATGATCGGCTCTACGCCGCCGCCGTCGAAAAGGCCAAGGCCGAGCTCGCCAAAGCCCGTTCGCAGCTGAAGATCGACGAGGCCCAGTACGAACGCTCCAAGCCGCTGGTGCCCGAAAGCTACATCTCCTCGCAGGAATTCGAGCTGCGGGCCGCTCGGGTGGAGCAGAGTCAGGCCCATATGCAGCTAGCCCAGAGCCAACTGGATGCGGCTCTGGTGAATCTGGAGCACTGTTCCCTGAGGGCTCCCATTACGGGTCTAGCGGGTAAGTACGAATTGGATGCCGGCAATGTCGTCGCCGCCGGCTCGGGAAAGATGCTGCTCAGTCTGAAAAAATTGGATCCGCTCTACGTCGATTTCAGCATTTCGGAGAATCAGTTTCCGCAACTCCAGCAGTACTTCGATGCCCAGAAGGGGACGAAGGTCGTACTTCAGTCCCTGTCGGAGCCTTCGCGTACGGCCGAGGGGAGCCTGCGCTTCCTGTCAAATGCCATCGATCCGTCGACGGGCAATTTGCAGCTGCGGGCGGAGGTGGCGAACCCGTCGCGGACTCTGTGGCCCGGGGAATCGGTCTCGGTTCAACTCATCCTGAAAACCCTGAAGAAGGCCGTTCTGTTGCCCGAGACCTGCGTGAAGCTGGGCCAGCAGGGACATTATCTCTTCGTCATCAAGCCGGATCGCACGGTCGAACTGCGCCCCGTGCAGAAGGGACAGAAGCAGGGCGATCTCATCGCCATTACCCAGGGGGTGTCGGCCGGCGAAGAGGTCGTGGCCCAGGGGCAGATGCTGCTGGCGCCGGGGGCCTCCGTGGCCGTACTCCCGAAACAGTGAGGAGAAGGCCGAAGGTGCTTCTGCAGAAAAATCAGAATTTTCCCAGATGAAAAGTATTTCAGAGCCCTTCATCCGGCGTCCGGTCATGACGGTGCTGGTCGCCACGGCCCTCACCCTCATGGGCCTCTATGCCTACCGCTCCCTGCCGGTCAGCGATTTGCCCTCGGTCGACTATCCGGTCATCCAGGTCTTCGTCTCTTTTCCGGGGATGGATGCGGCGATGATGGCGGCCAATGTGGCGACGCCGCTGGAAAAGGAATTCCTCAAGATCTCCAGCCTGGAGCTCGTGACTTCCAAGAACATGCAGGGCCAGAGCAATCTGACCCTGCAGTTCAAGCTCGACCGGAACATCGATGCCGCCGCGATGGACGTGCAGTCGGCCATCTCCCGAGCGACGGGAAAGCTCCCGAGAGACCTGCCCTCGCCGCCGGTTTTTCAGAAGTCAGACCCCAATAGCCATGCCATTTACTTCATGTGCCTGCGCAGCGAGACCCTCACGAACGGCGAGCTCTACGACTATGCCCGCGATGAGGTGGCCCAGCGCATCAGCGTGCTGCCGGGCGTGTCTCAGGCCGACATCTACGGCATTTCCAGGGCGGTGCGCATTTCCCTCAATCTGCAGAAGCTGGCGAGCCGAGGGCTGACCATGGATAACGTCGTCCAGGCGATCCAGAGTGGGACGGTGACCCTGGCCGCCGGCAGCCTGAAGGGCGATGGCGGCACCCTTGTCCTGAAGCCGGAGGGGCAGCTAAAGACACCGGAGGAATACGAGAGCGTCGTGGTGGCGTACAAGAACGGCAGTCCGGTCTATCTGAAGGATTTGGGCGAAGCGGTGGAGGGACTGGAAGTCGACGAGCTGAAGAACCATTTCTGGCTACGCGGAAGCCATTTCACTTCGGGGGCTACGGTCGCCATCGCGACGAGCAAGGCCGCCGGTGCCAATGCCGTGGAGGTTTCGCGGGAGGTCAACCGGCTGATCCCGGTGCTCCGGGCACAGCTGCCCGGCTCGATCGAGCTGGTCCCCATCTATGACCGCTCGAAGACCATCATCGCCTCCATCGACGATGTGAAGGAGACGATACTCATCGCCTTCGCCCTGGTCGTGGTCGTGATATTTCTGTTCCTGGGCCGTCTGACGGAGACCGTCATCCCGGTGGTGGCTCTGCCCCTGTCACTGCTCATCACCTTCGTCGTCATGCGATTTCTAGGCTATAGCCTGGACAACCTGTCCCTGCTGGCGCTGACCCTGTCCGTCGGCTTTCTGGTCGACGACGCCATCGTCTTCCTGGAAAATATGGTGCGGCGTATGGAGGATTTCCGCGAATCCCCCTTCGAGGCCTCCATCGAGAGCGGAAAGGAGATCAGTTTCACGATTCTGGCGATGACCCTGTCCCTCTGCGCCGTGTTCATCCCGATGGTGCTGCTGCCCGGCCAGATGGGCCGCGTGTTCCGCGAGTTTTCCGTGACCATCATCGTGGCGATCTTCGCCTCCGGTGTCATTTCCCTGACGGTGACGCCCCTGATGTGCGCCCGAATGCTGCGCCCGATTCAGCACGATGCCCGGACGAAGCTGGAGATCTTTTCCCATCACCTGGAGCACGGTTTCCTGAAATTCTACGGCTGGACCTTGGACAAATTTCTCAACTGGAAGGTGCTGGCGATCCTCATCTGGCTCCTCTCCCTCGTCGGGACGTTCTACGCCTTTAGGGTTCTGCCGACGACCTTCCTGCCCGAAGGCGACAGCGGGATGATGACCGGGGTGTTCATCGCCCAGGAGGGGACGTCGCCCCGGCAGATGGGGGACTACCAGTCCCAGGTGGAGGCGGTTTTGAAGTCCCATCCCTCCGTGCGTCAGTTCATCACCCTGACGGGCCTGTCGGGCATGATCACCCCCAATCAGGGCCTGATGGTCGGATTTCTGGAGGGCGGGAAGCGGCCGAAGATACAGGAAGTGGTGCGGGAATTGTCGGGGAAATTCTTCAGCATCCCGGGAATCTTTGCGGCCATGCGCCCGATGCCCAACCTCTCGATCAACACCGGAGCCATTTCGACCAGCCAGGGGAAATATACCTTCATCCTGAGGGCCACCGATACGGCCTCCCTCTACGCCGCGGCGGGAAAGCTTTTGGCGGACTTGCGGAAAAATCCCGGGTTTTCCTCGCTGTCCTCGGACATGTTTTTGAACAATCCCACCGCCGAGATGCGGATGGATCGCCGTCAGGCGGCGGGTTACGGGATTACGGCCCAGGATTTTGAAAACGCACTGAAGCAGAATTTTTCCGAAAATTTCTGTGCCCAGATCAAGGAGGAGCGGCAGCAGTACCAGGTGATCGCCGTGGCCCAGAAGGATCAGCGGAGCGGGGTGGCGGACCTGAACAGGCTCTACCTGCGCTCCCGGGGGGATTTGCTCCCGCTGCCTTCGGTGGTCGATACCGAGGAGAAGGCGGGCCCCCTCGTCATCAATCACACGAATAATTTTCCCTCCGTATCGATCTTCTTCGACCTGCAGCCGTCCTACACGATCGGCGAAGCGACGGCCTTTATCGAGGCCAGGGCGAAGGCCCTCACGTCGGCCGGTGGGGTCAGCGGGGAGTTCGAGGGCGAGGCGAAGACTTTTAGGGAGACCCATCGGGCCATCCTGGGCCTCCTGGGGTTGGCCATTCTGGTGCTCTATTTCATCCTGGGGGTGCTGTACGAGAGCTATGTGCACCCGCTCACGGTGCTGTCCGTGCTGCCTGTGGCAGCGGTGGGCGGGCTGTGGACGCTCTTCTTCTGCCGCCAGGAATTGTCCCTCTACGGCTTCATCGGACTCTTCATGCTGCTGGGCGTCGTGCTGAAGAACGGGATCATGATGATCGACTTCGCGCTGGAGCGCCAGAAGGAGGGGGCCAGCGCCCGCGAGGCGGCCCATAAGGCCTGTATGGATCGTTTCCGGCCCATCATCATGACGACCCTGTCGACCCTCATGGGCATGCTGCCGATCGCGGTGGGTTGGGGGGCCGATGGCGCCTCCCGCCTGCCCCTGGGTTTGGTCATTGTCGGAGGACTGGTGGTCTCCCAGATCGTGACCCTCTACATCCTGCCGGCCTTTTTCATCTACTTCGATACCTTCCAGACCAAGATTCTGGACCGAATTCCCTTCTTCGCCAGGGAAGTGCGCTAGGCGAACGGCCGAAGCCGGAGTTGTTTTTTTGCCGCCGCCTTTGCAGCGGGACCAAAGGCAAACACCGCTCATCTTTCAGGCCCCTAACTCCCTTGCCTTTTGTCGCGCTGTTGTCCGCTCCGCGGACGAGCCCCTTCGGGGCTCCAAAGGCGGCGGCCCCCACAGCCATCGGACAAGGCGACTCCAACGGCCTAAAACGAAAGAAACCGACGGCCCCACGACAAAACGAAAGTCCGTAATCAAAAAAACGAAAGTCAGCGGATAAAGACTGGTGGAGGTGGCGGGAATCGAACCCGCGTCCCATAAATTTTCGCATAGGGCTTCTACAGGCTTAGCTGCCTGGAGATTTTAATCGCCGAACCGTCGAGCAACCACCTGCCCGGCGACGAGTGTACAGAACTACAGAAATCCACCCGTGCACCGGTGAATTCCCGACTCGCTCGAACCGGCACGAGTCCCTCTCAGCGAGTATCGGAAGTCCTCGTGTGCCGCCTTTGATCAAGCGGCGAGTTTGGCTTTGCCGGAGAAGCAGAGCTTCATGACTCTCCTCCTCTTTCTGCTTGTAACGCCATTTAGTATTTTGATGGATTGTTACGGGGCCAACCATCATCCCCGGCCTGCGACCCTATCCTACGATTCATCGTCGAAGCCGTAACACCCCCAGAAAATTTTCCCCTGACTTTCAAAGAACC
>JAIRLG010000078.1 GCA_031259625.1 Puniceicoccales bacterium | reverse complement strand
GCTTCCGGAAAGTGTCCGGATTTCCTTGTAAAAAAAAGTGTACTCTTGAAAAAATTCGTACATTTTTTACGGAAAATGGCGTATTCTTTTGGGGCCGGCTTTCGATGCCTCCGGCATCGGGCCCGCAAAGCGGGCCACAAGGGATAAAAATGATGTTCCCCATCATTTTTACCCCTTGTAAAGCCGGCCCCGCATCCGCACCGAAGAATGTCATTTTCCTCACTTAAACCATGAAAGAGCTTCGCCTACACGACCGTAAGACTTTTTACGCCGGCTTCCCAATGCCGGGCAACGGGTTTCCTCCGCGTCTGGGCGTGTTGGAGGCGGGCCGTCGCCGGGCCTGAGGAAAAGGTCTGTGGACTCTCGGTGCTGTCCTATGCGCATCTGTTCTCCGCCTATTCCGCGTCATTTGGCTGCCGGGCCGTGTGAGGAGATCTCCCCGGAGTGCTTTGAAAATCCCCAAAGCCTGCCGATCCCGGTCTTGCTCACGGATGCCCAGGGGCGGATCCTCCGGGCCAACCGGGCAGCCCATCGTTTTCTCGGCTACGCGGGAGCCTCGCTGGACGACCTGAATTTGGAGCAACTGGTCTTTCGCTACGGGGTTCTGAAACGGACCCTGCAACGCGAGCCGGAAGCGATAGCCAGCTGGAAGTTGCCGCTGAAGTTCCGGCATGCGCAGGGGCAACCGTTGGACACCGAAACGAGGATCGTGCGGGAGGGCTGTGCCGGGGACGAGCGGATGGCCTTCTACATCTGGGATCTGCGGGACCTACAGAAAAAAATCCGGGCCCTGAAGGCGAAGTGGCAGAGGGCGGAGCAGAACAACCAGAGCAAGAGCCTCTTCGTCAGCCTGATCTCCCATGAATTCCGCACGCCCATGGCCTCGATCCAGGCCATGGCAGAACTCTTAAGGAATTACGGCGAGCGCTTCTCGCCGGAGGAGCGCCAGGAGCAGCTGCGCCAGATCAGCGCCGATGTCTTCCGCATGTCCCAGATGATGGACGATGTCCTGCTCCTGGGCAAGATACAGAACCGACAGCTGAGCTTTAGGGCGATGCTCGTCGATCCGCTGACGCTCTGCCAGGAGGCGATCCAATTCGTCCAGCCCTACGGCGGGCAGTCCCGGGTCGTCATCACGGTCTCGGGAAAATTTCCCCCCATCTGCTCCCTCGACCCCTCGCTTTTCCGCCACATCCTGATCAACCTGCTGAGCAATGCGCTGAAGTATTCCCCGCCAGACTCGAAGGTAACCCTGTCCCTGCGCCGCGAGGGCCCGGATCTGATCCTGGAGGTGGCCGACAAGGGGATCGGGATTCCACCGGAGGATCAGGGCAAGATATTTCAGCTCTTCCACCGGGGGCGCAATGTCGGGGTGATCAAGGGGATCGGCGTGGGGATGTTCATGCTGAAGTACTGCGTGGATCTGCACCGCGGCAGGATCGCCTTCAGGTCGACGCTGGGGGTCGGGACGACGTTTCGGGTGAGGCTGCCGGCGGGCCCGCGGGGGAAGAGGGGAAAGAGCGGCCTCCCTGAGGAGATCCCCCTACGCCCCGTCAACGTGCTCCGCTAGGGGTGTTGCGTGGAGCTGCCAGCGACAGGATTGTCAATGCTGCGTGAAACTGCACTACAGCATCGCGACAGGATCACCTTCCGCTGGAGGCAGAAAGGGGGAAGTGGGGCGACTGGAACTTTCTAGAGTCGATGGGCTAGAATTTCCAGCCAGGCGGCCGGTGGGCGGACGGCGCCGCTCCCCCGGCGGACGAAGGCGTGGCGGGAACTGCCGTCGAAGAGCCGCTGGCCCTGGCGCTCGATGCGGTAGAAAATTTCCACCCGCGAGCGGGGCATTTCTCGGATCATGGCCCAGATGGCCAGGCGGTCGTCGAAGTGCGCCGAAGCGTGGTACTTGGCCTGCAGTTCGACTACGGGGAGATAGAGGCCCTCCGCTTCGATTTTGGGGTAGGGATAGCCCAGGGCCTCCATCAGCGCGAGGCGCGCCACCTCGCACCAGACCCAGTAGTGCACGTGGTGCACCACTCCCATCTGGTCCGTCTCGACGAAGCGCACCCGAACTTCGATACAGTGCTCGATCACGGCTTGGAGGCTAGAAATTTTCCCTCCCGAGGCAAGCCTTCATCCGCCGATGTCGGACTCCTCGGGTTTCTTAACGAGCTCCTTGGCCTTCTGAGGTCGGAGGAATTCTCGTGTTTTGGAGGGATTCGTGGTATCCTGGTTTCTCGTTTCCCGCTGTCTTTGGATTCCGGAGGAATCGGCCCGCGCAGCGGGCCTCAGGGGCCCAAGGAAGGCGGCCGCCTTCCTTGGGCCCCTGCAAAGACAGCGGGGAAATTAAAAAGGGCGTTAAAAATGGCTCTTCGCCGCTGGAGTCTGCGGGATTAGGGAACTGGCGGAGGAGCTGGCGGCTGGTTTGTCGGCTTACCACTGGGCTGCTTGGGATTTCCGGGCGGCCCTCCGGTGCTTCCGTTGGTGGTCTGAGGCTGTGGTGCTTTAAAGAGACGGGCGTGTTTTTTGAGATAGACGAAGAGCTGGGTCTTGTCCTCGAACTGAAGATGAAGCGCCTG
>JAIRLG010000057.1 GCA_031259625.1 Puniceicoccales bacterium | reverse complement strand
GGGGATTTAAAGCTTCCATGGGCGGTCCATGAAGCAGATCTTCGTGACGGGGGGAGTGGTGTCGTCGCTGGGAAAGGGCCTGACGGCGGGCGCGCTGGGGGCGCTGCTGGAGGGGCATGGCTTTCGGGTCGAGCTGAAGAAGTTCGATCCCTACCTCAACCTCGATCCGGGCACCATGAGCCCGCTGCAGCACGGCGAAGTCTACGTGCTGGAGGATGGAACCGAGACCGACCTCGACCTGGGCCATTACGAGCGCTTTACCCATGCGGTGCTGGGCCGGAAGCATTCGCTCACCTCGGGCCGGATCTACGAAAGCGTCCTGCAGAAGGAGCGGAATGGGGAGTACCTGGGCCAGACCGTCCAGACCATCCCGCACGTGACCGATGCCATCAAGGAGCAGCTGCAGGCGGGGGATGAACGGGCCGATCTCTGCATCACCGAGATCGGGGGGACGATCGGCGACATCGAGGGCCTGCCCTTTTTGGAGGCACTGCGGCAGTTCGCGCTGGAGGAAGGACGAGAAAATGTACTCTTTCTGCACCTCACGTTATTGCCTTACCTGCGGGCAGCGGAAGAGCTCAAGACCAAGCCGACGCAGCAGAGCGTCGCGAAGCTGCGGGAGATCGGCATCCAGCCGGACATCCTGGTCTGCCGCACGGAGCGGGAAATCTCGCCCGATATACGGAAGAAGATCAGCCTGTTCTGCAACGTCTCGCCGCGGGCGGTCGTCCAGGAGCGCGACCTGCAGGATTCGGTCTACGAATTGCCCTCCGTGCTCCACCGGGAACAGCTGGACGCGCTGGTGCTGGAACGGCTGGGCCTGCGCCCGCGACGGGCCTACGAGGACATCTGGTCGGACATCCTGCGGCGGATTCGGGAGCCCTCTTGCCACAGCCGCATCGGGCTGGTGGGGAAGTACGTCAGCTGTAAGGATGCCTACAAATCGGTCTACGAAGCTTTGGCCCACGCCGGCATCGCCCTGTGCTGCCGGGTGGAGATACGGGCCATCGACGCCGAGGCCCTGGAGTCCTCCGAAGCGGCGGAGCTGCTGAAGGACCTCGACGGGATCCTCGTACCCGGGGGCTTCGGCACCCGCGGGGTCGAGGGCAAGATCTTCGCCGCGAACTGGGCCCGGGAGCAAGGGATTCCCTACCTGGGCCTCTGCCTGGGCATGCAGCTGGCCGCCGTCGCCTTCGCCCGCCGAGTGCTGGGCTGGACCGAGGCCCACAGCGCGGAATTCGATCCCCAGGGCGCGTATCCGGTCATCCGCCGCCTGGACTCCCAGCAGGACACGGCGTCGCGGGGGGCGACGATGCGGCTCGGCTCCAGGCCCTGTCGCCTAAAAACGGACAGCCTGGCCCGGCGCCTCTACGGCTCGGAGGAGATTTTCGAGCGCCATCGGCACCGCTACGAGTTCAATCGGGAGCTGGAGGAGGCCTTTGAGTCCCGGGGCATGCTCATTTCCGGCCGCTGTCCCGACGGCGGCACGGTGGAGATTCTGGAGCTCGCTCAACATCCCTACTACCTGGCGGTCCAGTTCCACCCGGAGTTCCAGTCCAAGCCCTGGCAGGCCCATCCGCTCTTCCGCGGCTTCCTCCAGGCCGCACTGGATCGGTCGCAGAAGGATTCTTGACCCTTCGGGTGCGCTGGAAAGGATTCCAGTGGCTCTAGGGTGAAGGGGATTCCGATCCGCTCAAGCCATGTCCCATGGGCCTAGGTCTTTTTGGCGCGATGGCCCCTTTGCAAAGCAAAGGCGGCCCAGCGCCCGCTCCGCGGAGCGGGCGCTGGGCCGGGGTCGCCGCCGGCGCGGCGGAGCCGCGCCGCCGGCGACGGGCCATCGCGCCAAACGAATTTTCTTTCTCGGCAAAGTTTTTCTGGGAATTCAAAGCTTTCCTGGAAATAGCCGAATCCCTGCCCGAAACCCCACCGGCGGTACTGATTTTGAAAAGTTCAGCGGTACTGGTTTTTTCGGCCGCGCCGATTTTTTAAAAAATCTTCGGGCTTTTCAGATCGGGGCGAAACACTAGCACCTGAGGCATGAAAATGCTAGCACCGAAGGCATGAAATCCGCCACCATTGGCGTCGTTGGGGCCAGTGGCCTCGTGGGTCAGGAGATCCTCGGATGGCTCCGGCGCTTCCGCTACCCAACGGAATCCATTCGGGCGTTGGCCTCGGAGCGCTCGGCCGGCCAGCGGCTGTCCCTCGATTCCCAGGACTGGGAACTGGAGGCGCTGACGGAGGAGCGGCTGGCGGGCCTCGACCTGGCCCTCTTCGCGACGGAGGCCACGGTCAGCCGACACTGGGTACCCCTCGCCCTCCGGCACGGCGTCCGGTGCATCGACAGCAGCTCCGCCTTCCGCCGAGACCCATCGGTGCCGCTACTCATCCCCGAGGTCAACGGCGAGCAGCTGGCCTCCCGTCCCTCCCTCGTGGCCAGTCCCAACTGCTCGACCACCCTGGCGCTGCTGGCTCTGGCCCCGCTACACCGCGCCTTCGGCCTGAAAAGTTTCTCGGCCTGCAGCTACCAGGCGGTATCCGGCGTCGGAACGGAGGGCCTGCGGGCGCTGACTCAGGAGCGGGAAAATCCTGAAAAATTCTCGGAAATTTTCCCCGACCGGATCCACCGGAACGTCCTCGCCGCTGTGGGGGAGATTTTGCCGAACGGCTTTACGGCGGAGGAGGAAAAAATGGCCCACGAGAGCCGGAAAATCCTCGGTCTTCCCTCACTGGACGTCGTGGCCACCTGCGTACGCGTGCCGGTGGAACGGGCGCATTCGCTCGCGATTCAGGCCCATTTCGCCGAGCCCGTCGACCGGGCCGTGGCCGAGGAGGCACTGCGCCATGCCAGGGGCCTTCGCTATACCCCCACACAGCTCCCGACTCCCCTCCGCTGCGCCCGCAACGAGGACTGCTTCGTCTCCCGCCTACGACTCGTCCCCCTAGGGGGTGTCGAAGCCGGCAAGGCGCAGGATATCCTCCTCTGGATCGTCGGCGACCAGCTCTGGGCCGGTGCCGCCCTCAACGTCGTCCGGCTGGTCAATCTCCTCCTCCGAGGGTGACTCCAGCAGTAATCTCAACTGCAGTCCGTTAAAAAAGCAGATTAGGCGGACTAATCCCTCCAGTGTTGTATGCCGGAGGTCTCTCTGGGAAAGGCCGTCTCCCCCTCGTTCCAATAGGCTCTCCTGCAGGGCCCTTCTCAGCCGATCGTCCATCTTCCGTAGGAAGTTGGGACGGAGTTCCTCCCGATCACTTTGGCGTAGGTTTGGCTGATACCTTGGTCCTCCCAACAGGAGGATCTCTTGGTCCAAAAATGAAATGAGCGAGGTCAGGTCTGTTTGAACCGCCTGGGGGTGACGGTAGGGCCGTCTGAATCGAAGATCGAACCTGGGGTTGAATTCCCCCGGTTCTGTCGGTGCTGGAAACAAATCCCTTATCAAAAAGACCTGCATCCGTAGGTCTGGGGTGATGGGGATTAGGGCATCGCCCAGGCGGAGGGCGGGCTCGGAGAATTGCCCGGGAGGGAGGTTCTCGTTGAAGCCGGAATTCCTGAGGGAATTTACTGCGGGTGAGGGCTGTCTCCTCCTTGATAAACGGCTTCGGTCTTCAGGCTCTTGGGGCAAAGCGGAGCTCAGGTGACTCAGTTCGACGGTGGGGAGAGGCGGGCGAAACTGCCATTCCGTTGGAACTAGGGGTTCGCGGAGAGGCTCCAAAGGGCTCAGTCTGGGCGGAGCGTCGTCCCACATTTCCGGTGGAGCGGGGGCAGATGGGGGCTCTTCGGGCCTTGGCTCGGGAAGTGGCTCGTCCTCTCCCCGCACGAGGGCCCAAAGGGTTTCCCAGGGATTGGAAGGCTGCTGCCTTCCTTCGGCGCGGGTTTCTCCTTCCTCGTACAGAATTCTGGCGGTATCTCGCAGGGAGCTTCCCGCCGGGATGCGCTCCGGGAGGACTCCGTCTGGGGAAGCCAGCAAAATGTGCAGCGTCAGGACGGCGGTGATTCCATTGCCTTTAGATAGGCAGTAACCCATGACAAAGGAGAAGAAGCTGCGGGATACATTGGGGTCATCCGTGCCGACGACGCGGCAGCGGTCTGCCAAGGGACGGAGGAAATGCGGAAAAGGGATATGGGTGTCGGCGTTCACCTGCTTGGATAGAAATCCTTCCGGGAGCTGCTCCCGGGAGAGCGTGTGCCGGGCGTCCGGTCTTTGGGCGCTGCTGTCATGCCTGTTGTCCTCGAAGGTCGCGCCGAATAGGCGCATGGCGCAGTATTCCCCTGTGAATAGCACAAAATTCATCTGCCGCGGCGAAATGGCATGGTGCGGGTACAGGTGATGTGTGCTCTCCCCTTCGCCCTGGCCGTTGGGCAGCTGGTAGAACTGGGCATGAACCTGTAGGCGCAGCTTGTCCCAGGGGGCTTGAGGGTTGAACAGCACGGCCCTCAGCTCCGGAGGAAGGGCTTCGGGATTGAAGGATTGTTCGCAGATTTGGCACAGTTCCTCCCCCTTGGCTTCTGTGTCCAGGAGAATATCCGCCGCCAAAGGCGAGCGCCGAGGGGTGAAGTCTCGGTAGGGATGCAGGGTGACGAATCGGGAGAAGGGACGTTCTCGGCCTAGAAGGGTCCTGAAGGGGACATTCCGCTCGGCTTGAGGATCGCCCAGGGCCGGTTTGTCGGAGAAGTAGAGCAGCGGTGTCCAGGGGGGGGAGAATCGCCGGGCCCGCAGCTCTCCGGCGTGAGGTGGGGCCAGCAGGGGGCCCGTGAGCGTGGCGGCAATGGCCAGAGCTGCGGATATGCGTTTCTTCATGGGCAAAAGGATGTCTGTGAATCGATGCGCCAGAGTTGGCGAAAGACTATATCACTCCTCTGTTTCGACGCAAGGATGGTTTTTCTCGGCCGTGGGATTTTGTGGGTACCTGCGGTCTGAGTTCCTGCCCTCAGGTTTCCGGGTCTGTTTTTTTGGGGGCCGCCTTTGGGCCCTGCGGGCCCTGGCGCCCGCGCCGCGGGCGCCGCGCGAGGGGCGGGGAAAGTCCCTTTCCCGCCCCTCACGCAAAGGCGGCCCCCAAGCAAAAACGATCAGCCTCAAAAATGGCCAGAAAAGCGGGCAGCCGTAAAAGCGGTCGGCCTTTCCTAAAATTCGGGTAAAGAAGACACCTCTGCCCTCAAAAGAATTCCCTGCCCTCAGAAGACGTCGCCGGCTTCTTCGTCGCTCATGAGCACGCGGAGCTCCGTGAAGGGATTTTTCGTCTTTTTCGTCGGGTCGTCTTGGCGATGCTTCTCCTCCCAGGCGTAGTAGCAAGTCTGTGCAGCCTCCGAAAGCGTTTGAGTGGCGTAGGTG